>JAFTXB010000265.1 GCA_017461825.1 Clostridia bacterium | reverse complement strand
CACAAACTCCCGCGTCCTCTCAAACGCCTGCTTCATAAACAGCGCATCCTCTGGCTGGGTGCCGTCGGATTCGCAGATGATGCGAGGGGAGACGGCTTCGCGGACGATGGCTTCGGCGAGGGGCTCGAAGGAGGGGCCGAAGGTGGAATCGGCAAAGGTGAGGTGTTTTTTCTCGCCTGCCGAGGTAAATTCAATTTTAGAGAAATGGCAGTGTAGGTTTTGGGCAAAGGAGTCGCCCAGAGACAGGGCGATCTCGTCAAAAACGCGGCGGTAGGCATCGCAATCGGGGAAGGCACCGCCAACAGCGCGCGCATTCAGGTGCCCGAAATCCACAACGGGGGCAAAGATGGGAGCCACGCGGCATTGCTCGATAACCTCTGCAAGCGTGCCGAGCTGATTGATCTTTCCCATGGTCTCGATGCCGAGCTTGATGGGCGTATCACCAACGGCTTCTGCCACTCGGGCGAGCGTATCGCAGGAGAGGCGCATTGCCTCGTCGCGCGAGATCTTTGCCGCGCTGCCGCTGTGGATGACAATGGTGTCAGCCCCCAACAGCTCGGCTGCCCAAAGCGATTTTTGAATGTAGTCGATGCTTTTGAGCCGCTTTTCGGGATCCACCCCCGACAGCGAGATATAATACGGCGCGTGAAGCGACATTTTGATGCCGTGCTCGCGTGCCTTGGCACCGACCGCACGGAGCGATGCCTCGCCCGCCGTCAGCCCGTTGCCCGCCTCGTATTCAAACGCGTCAAGCCCAAACCGCTTGACCCAGCCGGGCGATTGCACCGTGGATTTGTTGCCCTCGGCGTAAAACAAGTCACCGTTTCCCCCGGGACCGAATAATGGTGTTGGCATGGATTATTCCTTTCTTTTTTGTCAGAACCTTCTTGAAAGAAGGTTCCGACACCTCCAAGAACTTACAAAAAATATAATATTACTTCGGATTCTTCATATAAACGGTATACTTTTGGTCAGCGATTCTCTTTTTTAGCTCCGAAAAACGCTTTTTTCGACTGCCGCGCAGAGGGTAGAGCTTTTTGCCTGTGATAAGAGCAGAATCAAACACGACCTTCGTTTTGACGCGCGGTGTATAAAATGTGTAAGCGAGCTGTTTTGGATCACATTCGCCGATGCAGCCGAAGGGGGATGCGCCCTCTTTTGCGTATTCGTTGGCACAGTCGGCAAAGTCGATCACAAATTCGCGGTCAAAAATATCGGTGTAAACGATGCCGTGTGGTTTGATCGCGGTGATGCGGTCGTCGGAGATCTCCAGTATCCCGTTTTCCTTTCTTTGATCGTGGAGAAATTCCATGATATATTGGTAGATCGTTTCATCGGGCTGAACGGTCATGTTTTTGGAGCCGTTGATTCGGGTGCGGTAACCGTCGAGCACCTTTTCAACCGTCATGGAAAGCGTATGATAGCGAACGGTGATGATACCGTCTTTCATTTCAATGTCCGATACCGCATCCTTTAAATCGTCATAAAGTGCGAAAATACTGCCGTACATACAGTGAAATGCTTTGTAATAGCGCTGCTCGTCAAGTGCTTGCCGCTTGGCTTTTCGTTTTTTGACCAAGTGCAAAATTAGGAAAACAAGCAAAGCGATTGCAAAAAGCAACGGAATTCCCAAAAGAATCAGGTCGTCAAAATCGAGGTTTTGTGTCATCTTTTTCGGCAATAAAAAGTAGAGCGGCAAGCCTGCGGCGACGGCTATGATCGCAATGATCAACTCGCCCAAAACCTCACCCAAAACCTCAAAAATTGCGCCGAGGCAGCCGTTTTTTCCCTTATTCTTTTTCGGCTTTTTCATAGCATTACCCTCTTTTACGAATCTTCCAAAACGCCATGTAGTCCTCATATCCGTGCGCTTTGGCGTATTTGCGGATAAACGGGCGCTCGAGCAGCCGCTTGAAGCGGAAAAAGAGGTTGGTTTTGTCCTTGATGGGCGGAACGATCAAAGCCGGTAGCCCCGTATGGAGCCCCGCGTAAGCATCGGTGAGCAGTTGGTCGCCAAGCATCGCCGTTTCAGCCGGCGTTACGCCAAGCTCACGCATGGCAAGCAGGAGTGTTTTTTTCTTGGGCTTGCCGCTGTCGGGATATGCAAGCAGCCCCAGCTCGCGGTTGAATCTCTCCACGCGCGGCGCGTGATTGTTTGATACCAGCGCAAGCTTGATCCCGTTTTCCTCCAGCGATCTCACCCACGCAATGATCCGCTCGTCGGGCTCGTCCTGCTCGTAAGGTGCCAACGTGTTGTCAATGTCCGACAGCACCGCCCTCACCCCAATCGATTTCAAAAACGCGGGCGTTACCTCATAATAATGCCCAAACATATACGTCGGCGTAAATAAATTTTTCATATGGGTCCTTTCTTGTGGGGGTGGGGATTTTTTTTAAAAAAGCCCCTCCCCCACACCCCCTCCCAAAAAACATTTTAAGAAATGAGTTGGTGGGAATTTTTTAGTGGGTACGGTTGACGTTTGCGCGGCGGTGGGCGGTTGTTTCGGGAGGAGCAAGCTGTATAGTGTAGTAACATAGTATACAGGTAGTGCAAGGAGATAGTATACAGTTTTATGGTATAATAAAGGCATCAAACAAGT
>JAFTXB010000264.1 GCA_017461825.1 Clostridia bacterium | reverse complement strand
TGCTTTGGACTTGGCTTGCTGATCGGTGTAGAGATCCTCACCGCTGAGGTGGGTATCCGCGAAGCCTACCAAAACGCACCCTCTTTGTTTTACATTGCACCTGCTTTGCTTGTGGTTGCGGCAGTGTTGCAGATCATGGAGGTCGTACGCCGCAAGAAAACGCTTAACAGCGAGGAATACAACGAGCACATAGAGGATCTGGATGCGGCGGCACAGCAATCGATTGAAGAGTTGAACATCCCCGAGGATGCGCCCTCGATCGATGTGTTGGCAATGATCTATAAAGAAAAGAAGGACAAGATCGTCTCAGCGCATGACTTTACCTTCATTCCCCTTGATATGTACATCTACGCCGACGAAAAACACCTTTATCTTGCCGACCACACCACGGTTTTCCGCTTTTACCGCAGTGACCTCGGTGCGATCTCACGCGTCAATAAAAAGGCATCGCTTGCGTTTTGGAACAAGGATGACGACGCAACGTCAAAGGTCTATAAGCCCTACAAGCTGACAGAAAATAACGTGGGTTTTGTATTTATGAAGAATTACTACTCGCTCACGGTCAACAGCGATTTCGGAGAATACGAGCTTCTCTTCCCGCCCTATGAGATCGAACAGGTGGCAAGCCTGCTGGGGCTGTCAATTCCAACAGAGAATTAAAAAAATGCCTCCCCTCATGTTGTTTGAGAGGAGGCATTTTTATGTCAGCTTTTGGACAAGAATACGCCCGTTGCATAAAGCATATAGTGATCCGAAAAGCTATCAGTCACGGTCATGGGCTTGTCAAAGCTCCAGCAGTTTGTGGAATAAACGATGTTATCGATGGCTGACATCCCCCCCGGGAAGGTGGGTAAGCTGTATTCGCTGTTGTTGACAAGTGCCGCGTCCTTGAGAACTTCAAATTCCTTGAAGTTTGCGGTGTTGAAGTCACCCGTCAGAACAAAGTTATCAAAGCCGCTCAAAATATCCCTGACTTGCTCAAACTGCGTTTGCCGCAAGGACAGCGATTCGTACGATAGATGCGTGACGAAAAACTGCACCGTCTCGCCCTCTATGTCGATTGCCGCGCGTCCCAAAACCCTCTTCTCGTTTGAACCCGACTCCAGCATATACAATTCGGTTTCCGAAATGGGATATTTGCTGAGGATCGCCACGCCGTATTCACCGCCCTGAAGGGGGATCGCCTTGAAAAAAGCACGGTATTTATATCCCGTTGCCTCTGACAAAAGCTTCATCGTGTCGATTTGCAGCGAGCGGGTCACTTTTTGATCGACCTCTTGCAAACCTACGATATCCAGCTTTTTGTCGGTGATATTTTTTCCGATCAAAGTCATATGATAGTCCGCGTCGGCTCCGTGCCTGATGTTATACGATCCAACCCTCAGTTGCATTTGATCTTCCCTCCATATTTATGTCATTGCTTTATGATCTGATACCGTATTTTTCGATGATATAATCCATATCCTTATCGCCCCTGCCCGAAAGATTGATGAGCACCGAGCCGTGTCCCATCTGCTTTGCAAGCCTGATGCCGTAAGCCACGGCGTGCGCGCTCTCGATTGCGGGAATGATTCCCTCAAGGCGCGCGAGGGTGAAGAACGCATCAACGGTCTCCTCGTCGTCGACAACATCATATTTAACCCTGCCGAGGTCGTGCAAAAATGCGTGCTCGGGGCCCGAGGACGGATAATCCAAGCCGCTTGCCACCGAATAAACGGGGGCAGGATCGCCGTTTTCGTCCTTGAGCATGATACTGTTAAAGCCGTGCATGATCCCCTCGGTGCCGTATTTGAGGCTTGCGGCATGGTCACCAAGCGCGGCAACTCTGCCGAGAGGCTCAACGCCGTAAATGTCAACGGGATCGTTGAGGAACCCCGCAAACATGCCCATCGCGTTTGAACCACCGCCGACACATGCGACAACAGCGTCGGGAAGCTCGCCCGTCATACCAACGAACTGCTCTCGCGCCTCAATACCAACCACACTCTGGAAATCGCGCACCATCATGGGGAACGGATGCGGGCCCAAAACCGAGCCGATGCAGTAGATAGCATCCTTATATTCTCTTGCGTACGCCTCAAACGCCGCGTCCACTGCCTCTTTGAGGGTTGCAAGACCGTGCGTGACCTCAACCACGTTTGCGCCGAGGATTTTCATGCGCGCCACGTTTGGCGCCTGCTTTTTGATGTCGACCGAGCCCATGTAAATGTCACATTCCAGCCCGAAATAGGCGGCTGCGGTTGCCAACGCAACGCCGTGCTGACCCGCACCCGTCTCTGCAATGACCTTCTTTTTGCCCATGTATTTGGCAAGCAAAGCCTCGCCCATGCAATGGTTGAGCTTGTGCGCGCCCGTGTGGTTGAGATCCTCACGCTTGACGTAAAGCTGAACGTTACCAAGCGACGTAGAAAGACGCTCAAGATAGGAGATAGGCGTGGGTCTTCCCTGAAACTCGCGGCGGATCTTGCGCAGTTCACCTATGAACTTGGACGACTTGCAAATGGTGAAATACGCCTCGGTGATCTCCGCCATTGCCTGCTTGAGCTCGTCGGCAATGTACGCACCACCGTATTTTCCAAAAAAACCGTCATTGTCGGGATAGTGCTTAAAATACGTTTCAAAATCAATTCCGTTAAATTGCATGATAAATTCCTCCGTATATTTATTGTCAGAAACTTCTTGAAATGAAGTAAGACTTGGCAAGCCAAGTCGCACGATTTGCTTCGCAAATACATGCCCGGACACCTTCAAGAACTTCAAAAAAGGGGTTATTGGGATATGCCGGGGTGTCTGTGCGCCGTTCGGTCGTTTTCTGACGGCACGGGTAAGCTTGTGCGCTTTATCCAAGCATTAGCTCCAGCTACCGTTGTTGTTATCAAAAAAGAAAAAACCGCCCATGACAGAATTCTCCCTTCTGTCAAGGACGAATAAAAAATATCCGCGGTGCCACCTTGATTCACGCATTGCGTGCACTTATAGGATACAAGCATATCCCGAGTAACTGACGTGTGCTCTTACGTTGCGGAATACTTGGCAAAGAGACACCC
>JAFTXB010000263.1 GCA_017461825.1 Clostridia bacterium | reverse complement strand
GAGGAGAAGAATTTGCTGATCTGACACAGCGTGACACCATCCGTGCCGCCTATGTAAGGGACCGAAAAAAGCTGATCCTTCGAACAGTACTGACAGCGCTTGCAACCCTTTTGCTTTTGTTTTTAGCTACGCCCGAGTTGCTTGGAGCCCAAGCAATTGCACTTAACAACAGATTTCCGTTTCTGTTCCCACTGTTAAGCCTTGCGCTGCTGATCGGAGCAGCCGCACTCTCCTATAAGCAAATCAACGCGGGACTGCGCAGCTTATTACACTTTTCCCCCACCCCCTATACGGTTGCCGCTGTTCTATTGCCCATTGCCGTGATATACGATCTTGCCGCATTGTTTGCAAAAAGCGATATGTTCGGAGTCGATCTTCCAATCGCTGCCATCTTGCTTTTAACCGCAATATGCGATGTTTTGCGCTTGTCAAATGAAATGCGAACATTTCGTATTGTTTCGGCAGAAGGCGAAAAAAATGTACTTGATGCAGCAACGCCAAGAAAGAAAAAACTGCGCCGTGGAAATAAGATCGTCAAAATCATCAATGATGACCTCGGCGAAAATCTCTACCGTGTTCGCAAAGCAGAACAATGTGTCGGTTTTTTCCGCCGCTTTAATGCTATGCAATCCGCCGTCCTTCCTTTTACGCTTTTTCTCGCCACCTCATTTTCCCTGTCAGTTATATCTGCCTTTATCACTGCGGTCGTCACAGATAGTCTCTCAATTACGCTTTCGGCATTTATGGTTGTTCTTTTAACCTCAGCACCGATATCGGCACTTTTTGCCTATTTTTTCCCCCTCTGCCGTGCAAACCGTCTGCTTTATAAGCATAACTGCGCACTTGTCGGAGAGGAATCGGTTACCGAATACGATCAAAACAAGACCTTGATCTTTGATGACAGCGATCTTTATTCCGCAAAAACACAGGCAGAGGTGTCGGTAGAGGACGGAGATATCCTGCGCCATGACTTGCGTCTTGCGGGCATCCTCTTTCGCAAACTGGGCGGTGCGCTCGAAAGTGTCGGTGTCAAGCTTTCAGGCGGTCAGGCTGACCCCCCCGTATCAATTTTGCGCATACGAGAAAACGGCGTGGAGGCAATGGTCGACAACAGCCGTCATATGCTGATCGGAAGTGCCGAATTCATGCAGCGCGGCGGCATCCGTGTTCCCAAGGAAAGCACTGACCGAATTCTGCGAAGAACCGCAAACGTCAGCTTGATGTACGTAGCTGTTGACGGCGTACTCAAGCTCGGATACGAAATTGAGTATCAAACCGAAAAAAGCTTTGAGGATCTGATCTCTGAGCTTGCCGATGCCAATACGTCGGTTGCGATCCGTTCCTATGATCCGAACTTAAACGACACTTTTCTGCACAAAAGCCGTCCCGATGGAATCGCCCCGGTTCAAGTCATCCGTCCCGGTAGATTTGAGGAAGATAAACCGGTGGAGATTTCGGACACAGGAGCCGTGGCACTTGGGAATAAAAAAGATCTTGCCGCCGTGCTCCATGCCTCTGCCGGAATCGGTCGCTTACACCGATTCTTTTGGCGCATGCAACTGATCGCAACAGTTTTGTCCGCCGTTTCGGTCACAGCATTAACTGTAATGGGACACCTTTCAGCAATCACCTTTTCCGCAATCGCAGCCTATCACGCCTTTTGGGTACTGGTTTCGATCATTGCCACATACTCCGAGCTCAGCACGGCAAAGCTGAAATTCAAAAAATAACAATGTGAGAATCAATTATGAAAATTACAAAAAACAATCGCCCCGGTAGCAGTATTTTAAAATCGGTCTCAAAACCCGGCAGATATGCGGGCGGAGAATATGGCGAAATTCTAAAGGATAAAACGAAGGTAGGGGCGCGCTTTGCCTTCTGCTTCCCCGACACTTATGAGATCGGCATGTCAAACCTCGGCGTGCGCCTCCTGTACGGCTCACTCAACGAGTACGAGGACATCTGGTGCGAACGCGTATACGACCCGTGGGTCGATATGCAGGAGCAGATGAAGATACACGATCTGCCGCTCACCGCCCTGGAAAGCGGCGATCCGCTGGGAGAATTCGACTTCGTTGGATTTACGCTTCAATACGAGATGAGCTACACCAACGTGCTCAATATGCTCGACCTTGCAAAAATTCCGCTCCGCTCCAAGGACCGCGCGGAGGATGCACCGCTTGTCATCGGCGGCGGTCCTTGCGCCTATAACCCCGAGCCGATCGCCGATTTCTTTGATCTGTTCAATATCGGAGAGGGCGAGGATATGCTTCCATCGATCGTGCGCCTCTATATCCGTATGAAGGGCGAGGGCAGATACACCCGTCGGGACTTCTTGCACGAGGCGGCACGGACGATCCCCGGCGTGTATGTTCCTTCCTTGTACGAGGTCACGTACAACGAGAATGGCACCATCAAGGCGTACACACCAATCTATGATGACATTCCAAAACAGGTAACAAAGCAGATTATCGGAGACCTCGATAAGGTCTACTTTCCCGATAAAGTGGTAATGCCTTATATTGAAACGGTGCATGACCGCATCATGCTGGAGGTCTACCGCGGATGTATCCGAGGCTGCCGCTTCTGTCAAGCGGGCATGATCTACCGCCCCGTACGAGAAAAGAGCCCCGACGTGCTGAACAATCAGGCAAAACAGCTGTTTGACAGCACGGGATACGAGGAGATCTCGCTCTCCTCGCTTTCGATCAGCGACTACACGGGGCTGGAACCTCTTTGCGACAAGCTTCTTTCTTGGACAGACGATAATATGGTCTCGCTCTCGCTCCCCTCTCTGCGTGTTGACAGCTTCAACAAGGAGCTGATGGGACGCATCGAATCAGTGCGCTCCTCGTCGCTCACCTTTGCCCCCGAGGCAGGCACACAGCGCCTGCGCGACGTCATCAATAAAAACGTGCGCGAGGAGGACGTTCTGCGTGCCACGAAGGTCGCCTTTGACGCCAAAAAGAACGCCGTCAAGCTGTATTTTATGAACGGTCTGCCCACCGAGACCTACGAGGATCTCGACGGCATCGCCGCACTTGCCGATAAGGTTGCCGAATCGTATTATGAGAATCCCAACCGCAACCGCTCGCGCCAGGTGCAGGTCACCATCAGCGTTTCCTGCTTCATTCCCAAGCCCTTTACCCCCTTCCAATGGGAGGCGCAGGACACCATGGAGACTTTGGCAGAAAAGCAGGAATATCTCAAAACCAAGATCAATAACCGCCATGTGCGCTATCAGCACCACGACGCAAAGGTTTCCCGCATTGAGGCAGTGCTTGCCCGCGGAGACCGCCGTCTTGCCGATGCGCTGGAGCTCGCCTGCCGCGAGGGCTTCTGCTTTGACGCATGGGATGAATATTTTGACTACGACAAATGGATCAGCGTATTTGAGCGCACGGGTGTTGATCCCGCATTTTACGCCAACCGCGCGTTTGGTCTTGACGAAGTTCTGCCGTGGGACATCATCGACTGCGGCGTTTCGAAGGAATTCTTCCTGCGTGAGCGCACAAAGGCTTACGCCGAGAGCACCACACCCAACTGCCGAGAAAAATGCAGTGCGTGCGGTGCCAACAAGTTGGGCGGTGTGAGAGCCGTTTGCCCGGGTTGTCCCTCGACAGCGGCAGAACCTGCTCCTGAGGTTGAGCTGAAACACGATGTCACCCAATGGAAAAAGCTTGAAACACCCAAAACGGTTCGCATCAAGTTCCGCAAGGTGGGCGATCTGCAATACATATCCCACCTCGATCTGCAACGCACCATTGCCCGCGTGCTGGTGCGCGCAAAGATCCCGATGTGGTACACGCAGGGCTTCAATCCCCATGCAAAGGTCATTTTCGGAATTCCTCTCTCGGTTGGAACCGAAAGCGAGTGCGAATTCATCGACCTGCGCATCGACCGCGACATTCCGCCCTCTGCCGTCAAGGATCAGCTCAACCGTGAATTGACCGAGGAGATGCAGATCGTGGACGCCTACGAGCCAAAGACCACCTTTATGGACGTGGCGTGGGCGAAATACGAGCTGTCGCTGAAATTTGCAGGAGCCGACGCAGAGATAGCGAAAAAATTGCAAAGCCTTTTTGAAACGGCACCGCTGTACATGACCAAAAAGACCAAGTCTGGCGACAAGGAGATCGACATCATCCCGATGATCCGAAAGATTAAAGTCGTACACAACACCGACCGTGCAGGAGAGATCCGCATCAGCGCGATCCTATCGGCAGGCAACACCGAGCACCTCAACCCCGAAATGCTCATCAAGGCAGCCAAGGAGCGCCTCGGCATCCTCTCGGGAGACCCCACAGAGGAATCCTACACCATTCTGCGCACCCACGTCTATCAAAAAGACGGCGTT
>JAFTXB010000262.1 GCA_017461825.1 Clostridia bacterium | reverse complement strand
TGATTCAATATTCTTGCAATCAAAGGACGATGTACCTTCATGGCACCTACGGGGCAGAATTCTTGACAACAGAAGCATGTAATACATTTTTTGCGGTCAATTTGCGGAATCCCATTTTTCATTTCGATGACATGGGCAGGGCAGATCTCAGCGCATTTTTTGCAACCGATGCATAGACTCCTTTTAGGACGAGGCTCAGCACGAAGTGCGCTTTTGACGAACATAGCGGCAAAACGTCCTGCTCCTTCAAACTGTAGGCTGCGTCTTACATGAATATTTTTAAAGTCGTCAATACAAAGGGCATCAAGATCACCGTGGATTTTTAGTTGATCGGGTGTAATAGGGATCCACCCGTTTTCATGTGCGATCTGTAGTGTAGGAACATCGTTGATCCCAAGCCCGATCAGTTTTGCGCAAGTCAGATCCAATGCGTGTGGTGAAGTGGATGCGAGCAAGGCTCCGATCTGCCGTGGTGTTCCTTGAGTGGGGCCGTTTCCTTCCATACCAACAACGGCATCGACTAAACAAAGCTTGATCTTTTCCGAAAAATAGGTGTTGAGATCTATCAACATTTTTGCAAAATCTCGGTGATCGGGATACCGAAAATGGTATTCGGGTTTAAAGGTTCCGGGAACAACACCGAACATGTTTTTTACGGCAGCGCTCATGCCCATCATTCCGTGCGTTTTTAATTTACAAAAATCGATAATGGCATCACATTCATCAAGATAGGCAGTATACATAAAGTCATGTGCAACCATCGCATCATGAAAAGTTGCCTCGCGGGTTGAAAAATTTTGATTGAGGTGTGCTCCTACAGCTTCGGCTTGCTTCATGCCCGTGACGCTGTAAATACGGTTAAGTACGGCAGCATTATAAAGTCCTCCGGGGCTGTCACCGATGATGGGAACTGCTCCACGCTTACATAAAAGCTGCACAAGCTCACAAAGAAGTGCAGGGTGCGTAGTAGCGGCAGCTTCAGGTTTCATCATGGAGACAAGATTTGCCTTGATAGCAATTTTCATGCCCGGACGAACCCACGAAAGTCCGCCGAGCGGTTCAAGCACCTTTATCAATGCGTTTCTGACTTCATCGGCATGATAGCTGTTACAGGACACAACAGATACTTGCGGCATTATTTTTACCCTTTCTCACATTTTTTTACATCATATCACATTTTTGACCGTCATGCAATACTTTTTTGTAAATTTCCATTTAAAGCAGAGTCGGAAAAGCAAAAAAGGCATTTTTTAGATTGGTATATATTCCGGGCATTGCGTGGATTGGCAGTGGATTCTTGCCTTTTCCGCATTCAATTGTAAAAGAGGGAATACTCATCTTTTGGTTACACCAATCACTTAAGCCTCCGTATGAGGAAAGTCCGTTTCCTGTGTTGATTGTGTAGCCAGTTAGCAGGGATAGGTGACGAGCGATTGCATGAGCTCCCTTTGGGACGGTGCTGTGGAAAGGGTAGCAGATTTCTTCACCTTGAGTATGTAGTGTCATGACACCCCGTAGATCTTTTTGAAAACGGATCAGATTGCATATCGCTGCCACCTCAGGCTCGGATTCGGGAGATTCGCCACTGTATCGAGTTGCACCTTCTTTAATGTCATTTTCTTTTTCTAAGATTTTATATTCCCAAAAGCCTGCATCGTAATTGTGGTTAAGATCCACCCCTCGGGCATTTGCTTGCCAGTTTGAAAAATCCATTGAAGGATTGGATCTTTTTAGGCGCTCGAAAAGTGGGTTATCTGAATCGATTCCGTGAATTTGGTAGTCTACGCCATCTGGATTGAGCATTGGAATAACCGTGATAGTATGTGTGCTGAAAACAGCACGAACCGAGGTTTTTCCGGCAAGTCCGCCGCTTTCATAGAGATTGCAGAAATCTTCGATAAATTGTATCAACAGTACGGAGGTCAGCCACTCCATTCCATGATGTGCGCCCACATATATTACACTTCGGTGTCCGTTTCCAAGCGTTAATGCAGGAATTCCTTTTCCTAAGATCGATGTGCCTATATACTGATACCGAAGAAAAGGATACCGTTTTTCAAACGAAATTATTTTTTCTGTCAGCTGTTGATAGTCAAAAGGGGTGGGATTTGGAAATTTCATTCTTTTCTGTGATTCCATTGGTTCCTCCCATTACAAAAAAGTATTTTTGCTATCAGAATATGCCACTTCAAACAAATTATTTACAAATAAAAGGCGAATTGGATGAAAATCTATGCTATAATAAAGTAACGTTAGTGAAAGGACCGAACACACTTTGAACGAAATAATATATAAAGATCTATGTAAAAAAACACATTTGCGAAAGACAATGTTTTTTGCGGGAGGCATTGCATTGTTTTTTGCCGCTATATGGACACCTGCCTATCACTGGATCGCCAGCGATATTTTGCTTATGATGTCGCCTTTACCTTCAATTTGGGATATATTGAAGGACGTATGCCACTATCTGTTTTATTGGGTGGTACTCTCCGGCATTTTGTATTCATATATTCATTACGGAATTGAAGAATCAAAAGCTCTGTTCTTTTCAATTTCAGTACTTTCTGTGGTGCGATATTTTGCCAATCATGTCGCAGGATGCTTTGTAATTGGATTTCCGTCGATTAACGATTTTTTTGAGTATTATCTGCCGTACATTCTTTTGGATATTGTTCTCGAATTGATTTTGATGACAATTTCTGTAACTTTCATACATCTTCTCTTAAAAAAGCACATTTCTGTTAAAGCAACCACCCCTGAGCGTACGACTTTTTTATTGGGTTACTTACCGCATGTTACTTTGTTTGATCTAAAAAATCCAATCGGCAAAGCAACCATGCTTGTTGCCTTGGTCCCTTCGGCTTTTATGATTCTTTCGCGCTTGATTCATGATATTTCCGCAGGATTCCCGATAGGACTGGCGAATACTTTACTGATGCTCACATTTTACATTTTTGATGTTTTGTCGGTTTTGCTTGGCTATATTATCATGATTTGGTTGCTTCATCGTTCATATATGAAAGATCTGAAAATCAAATCGGAATTTGAATCAAACTAAAAAAGATGGCTTGGAGCCCCCCTTAAGTGAGGTTCCAAGCCGCTTTTTTAGCTTTTTGGTGGAATATCATCAAACAGTTTTAACTGTTCTTCCTGAGATGGTATTGAGGCACGATAGGGAAGTCCAAGATGTTCGTATGCCATTCTTGTGACACATCTGCCGCGTGGGGTACGGTTTAAAAAACCGATCTGCATGAGATATGGCTCATACATATCTTCCAAAGTAACAGCTTCTTCGCCAACGGTTGCCGCAAGTGTCTCCAAACCTACAGGTCCGCCATCATAAAACTTGATGATGGTTTCGAGCATTCTGCGATCGACATTGTCAAGTCCAAGCGCATCTATCTCAAGGCGATTGAGTGCATAGTTGGCAATATCAGAATTGATGGCTCCGTCTCCTTTGACCTGTGCGAAATCGCGCACACGCTTGAGTAATCGATTTGCAATACGTGGAGTTCCGCGAGATCGGCTTGCAATCTCAATTGCACCGTCATCAGTGATCTGCATTTCGAGGATGCCTGCGTTACGGCGGACAATGCTTGCAAGCTCCTCGGGCGTGTAGAGCTCAAGCTTTAAAATGACCCCGAAGCGATCGCGAAGCGGTGTAGTCATTTGCCCCGCACGTGTTGTCGCGCCGATCAAGGTAAAGCGTGGGAGATCGATTCGGATGCTGCGGGCTGCAGGTCCTTTACCGATGATAATATCCAATGCGTAATCTTCCATGGCAGGGTATAGGATCTCCTCGATAGAGCGAGAGAGCCGATGTATCTCGTCAATAAAAAGGACATCTCCCTCATTGAGATTTGTGAGGATTGCCGCGAGATCCCCCTGCTTTTCAATTGCCGGACCGGAAGTGATGCGGATGTTTACCCCCATTTCCGATGCAATAATATTGGATAAAGTAGTCTTACCAAGACCGGGAGGTCCATAAAGCAAAACGTGGTCTAACGGATCGTTTCTGAGCTTAGCTGCTTCGATATAAATCTTGAGATTTTCCTTGACCTTTTCTTGTCCGATATATTCGTCAAGTCTTTTTGGACGAAGTGATGCATCTGCGTCAGAATCCTCGGTGGCATTATAGCCTGTATTCATGATTCGATTTTCAAAATCAAATTCGTTGGTTTCTATTCCCATAATTTAAGACCAAGTTCCTTTCGTTTGTAGTCCGAATCAGTATTTCATTAGCTTTTTAAGAGATGCGCGAATGATCTCCTCAAGCTCCATGGCATCGGTGTTGATATCCTTTAATACATTCAACGCTTCCGCCTTTGAATACCCGAGAACGATCAGCGCGTCGGTTGCTTCACTCAGCTTGCTTCTTCCTCCGCCGACAGAGTTGACAGCAGAGCCTTTTTCAGACAGCACAGG
This sequence comes from Clostridia bacterium, assembly GCA_017461825.1. GTDB lineage: Bacteria > Bacillota > Clostridia > Oscillospirales > CAG-272 > UMGS1865. The sequence goes on along the minus strand of JAFTXB010000262.1, from coordinate 6,658 downwards.
AAGGTCTTCACCAACATGTTCCTTCATCAATTTGTCCTTAAGTTCCAAAACGATACGGGCAGCAGTTTTAGGTCCGATTCCGTTTGCTTTCGCAATCGTTTTTTTATCTTCGGTACAAACCGCAAGGGCAAATTTTTCGGGGGAAAGGAGAGATAGGATCGACATAGCGGCTTTTGGACCGACCCCAGAGACCGAAATCAAGAGCTTGAAGGAGGAAAGCTCGGTCTCGGTTGCAAATCCAAACAACTCAATTCCGTCCTCGCGAACCGCCATATAAGTGTAGAGCAAAACTATTGGAGGCTCTTTGACCGATCTGTTTGGAGGCATGGCATCATAAGTGGTGCCACTAACGGTAAGTTTATAGCCAACCCCACCGACATCAAGCACTGCAATACCGCTTTCAAGATGTGTAAGTGTTCCTTTGATATAATAAAACATAAAATCGTCCTTTCAATCGGTTTCCGTTTCGTTTTTATCCTCAGATACTTTTGTCGATCCGGGCTGTTCTGTCTCGGCACTTCCATCGGTTATAAGCGTTACATTCTCTTGTTCAAGCGGAGGATCGTTAACAGCATCATCCGAGCGTTTTTCTTCGTCTTTCGCAGAGGCTGTTTCATTTGTATTCGCATTTGGCGTGTCACCCGCACAAACAGATACTAATGTGCCAAGATATTTTATTTTGCGGATGCGTTTTTCCAAAATGATAATAGCGATCAGCAGGGCAAGAGAAAGCAACGAAACAACAGAACCAATAACAAAAGTATTAGGGCGATAGACAAGTTCGACGTCATGCGTTTCGCCAATTTCTCCGTCAACATAGAATGCAACGAGTGAACCGAGTGCCTTGATGGGTTCAACTTCTTTGCCATCTACGGTTATCTTCCAACCTTTATCGTAGGGAATGGTTGTCATGACGAGTTCGTTATCGCGAGATGCGGTAAAGGTCCCCTTAAAAGAGGTCTCAGAGTATTCTGTGATTTGGTATTGATCTTGCGCAAGCCGTGACATGGCGTTCTCAAATACTGCCCAGTCGATATAATAGAAGCATTCTTGATTATTCTTTGGATAAAGATAAGTGGTGGTTAAGGTCATGTTCAGTGTTAAGCTATCTCCCGCGGTTTGATTTCCAAGCGATATGATACGCGATGTCTCATTACCGTGGAAGGTTCCCTTATTAGATCTGATAGCATCTTCAACAAGCTCAAGCTTAACTTCGCGTGGATAATCGGAGGGCATATAGAAGAAGAGCTCAGCTGTTACAGGCATTTCGATAGAATAAGAAAGAATTCCGCTTTGATCAGAATTGGTAGGGGCATATCGAAGGTGCTCTGCAACGTAAGCCATGGTTAAATTGGTGGTATTCTTGTCAGAGATTGGAATAGGAACAAAAATTTGAACTGTTTCTTCCTCGCCGAGCATAGCGGTTACCATGGCATTCAACCGTTCAAATGGACTGTCGTATTCATCAACATATTCGGCGTTGTTGACTGTTTCATCAATGTTAAACCATTCATTCAATTTGCCTTTCAATGCGGCTATAGCAGTTGCGATCTTGCCGGGATCTTCCGAAGGTTCAGATTCACTTCCAACATCACCGCTCACGTATCCCAGAGGAAAATTCAAAAGATCTTCATCCACTCCGTAAGCAATGGAAAGCGCATAAGGGTTATAATACGCTGTATAGCCATTTTGCGTATCTTGCTTATATACTTCATAATATTGATTATAGATTGTGCTGTCAGATATGATATATTTCAGACCGAGCAAAGAATCATTAACAGGCGTTCCTCCAAGGTATTTTGACCAGTGTGACTTGGAAGCGTAACCCATTTTGTTAAGGAACTGAATCGTTTCCTTGTTGAGCGTAGAGGTCGACCCTGAAAGCCCACGTATATTTAACGCCATATTGTCGTTGGTTTTGCGGAAAAAAGTTTTTTCCATACGGTAGAAGGATTGATCCGATTCTTGAACCATCTCGGTGATAGGCCGTGATTTGTCGAGAAAATCATTGTAATAGCTGTACTTGGAGTAAGTGACATCATCGTCAAGCGCATTCATGTTCCAAAGACCGTTAAGAAAAACCTCGATCGCAACCGCCGCAACGAGTACAATCGCGATCATTTGCTCGTTGTTCGTCTTTCGAAGCAACCCGAGAACGGCAAGATAGACAAATATCATGATAAGTGTGAACCAGATGCAGGTATAATCATCGGGCTTGACATATTCGCCGCCATTGGTATACTTTTGAAGGATCACACAAAACAGAGCGATAAGACCGCCTGTACCCATAACTGCTTTGAGCGAAACTGTACGGAAACATGCAAAAGCGCGACAGGCAAGGACGCACAGATAAAAGCAAAGCATAAAGCTATAGCGATAATTGAGCCAGTTTGGTTTTTGAAAACCGTGCCAGATGAGGTCAGTGACACTGAACGAAAAGCTGGCAATGAAGATCAGGATAAATACACCGGAAAGGATCTTTTGGCGCATGGGATACTTGTCCGACAAAAAATACGCAGGGAGTAGGAGCAGCGTTAGGATACCGCAATAAACAAATGGGAGTCCTGCGGGACGGACAGTGTCATAGGATCCCGGAAGAAATTTATAGAGCAGATCGAGAATGTCAAATTTTAATGTCCATTCCCAAGAGGGATTGGAAAAGGTGGTTTTTCCAAAATTCAAGGCGTAATATGCGCCAAGAAGAATGACGGCAGCAATACCGATTGCAAGCATGGAGAAGAATGCGATGCGAAAGAGTGATTTGAAAAAGTGGTTCTTTTCATGCAGGGGATTGTTACGCCACTCCTCATTGTGCGCAATGTAGTAAAGGAAGAAATAGATGAAGCAGTAGATGCAAACCATATATCCGATGTAGAAGTTACTGAACAGAGTAAGCGCAAGAAATATGGTGTACATTTTGAATTTTCCGTGTTTGATCAGTTCTTCAATTCCAAGTGTGATAAGCGGCAGCCACATAACGGCATCGATCCACATGGTATTGTGTTGCTGTACGACAGCATAGCTGGTTAGTGCGTAAAAAGTAGAAAAGATGATGATCGAAAAAGGCTTTGGTTGTTTCATGGTGCGGTGCATGTAGAATCCAAATGTACCGCCGCAGATTGCTGTTTTTAATAGAAAGAGTGTCAACAGAGCTTCAAGCATCCGATCTTCGGGGAAAAGGCAAACAATATAAGAAAGCGGACTTGCAATATAGTACGCATAAATTCCTAAGAATTCTCCACCAAGGGCACGCGAGAAGGAGTAGAGAAGGCTTGCGTCGCCTTTGACAAAGTTTCTCAATGCCTCGAAGAACCAAACATACTGCCCATTTAAATCCAGCACCAAAACACACCCGTTTCCAAAAGGATGGATCTCGCGGGAAAGGTAGATGAGGTACATCAGCGCAGTTGGAATGAGCATGCAAAGCAGAAGATAGCGATGCTCGATCCAGAATTTCTTTTTTCTGTTTGGGTCTTTTAAAAGATTTGGGGCTTTTGTTGAATCGGAAATATTTTTTGTATTGTCCATTTTTCACTTGTTCCTTTCTTTTAGGTATCAATGGAGCTTGAATTTAAGGTTCGTCGAATCGATTTTTCCAGTTTTAATCGGTCAAGTGTCATATCTCTTCCGCAGGTCTCGCATTTGATGCGGACATCGCTCCCCACACGGAGGATCAAAAAAATGTTCCCACCGCAGGGGTGTGGCTTTTTTAATTGAATCCTGTCATTTTGCCGCAACGGGATAATTTGCATGGCGTACCTCCTGAAACAGATTCTTATATACAGATATTATATCATAAAAAAATCAATCTGTAAACCGAATTTCTGTATTTTTACACGGATTTTTCCAAAAAATAAAATATCGTTTGACATATTTCAAAAATCGTGGTATAATTTAAATTGGATGATTTTATTTTTGACGCATTTTAGGTGCGTATTTTGGGAAACGGAGCGCGAAAAATGATCATTTTGGGAATTGACCCCGGACTTGCCATTGTGGGCTGGGGAGTAATTGAATATCAAAATACACATTTTCGCACAATTGCCTGCGGTTCTATTACAACCGAGGCAGGGATTCCCACAGAGGAAAGACTGTTGGAGATTTATGAGGGAATGACACATTTGATCAGCATGTATCACCCGGATGCCATGGCTGTAGAGGAGTTGTTTTTCAACACCAACATTACAACGGGAATCCGAGTGGCTGAGGCGCGAGGGGTTATTCTTCTTTCTGCCAAAAAGGCGGGAATTCAAATTTACGAATATACGCCGCTTCAGGTTAAACAGTCGGTTGTGGGATATGGACGGGCTGATAAAAAGCAAGTCATTTCAATGGTTACCATGCTATTGGGGCTGCCGTCACCACCCAAACCGGACGACACGGCGGATGCTTTGGCGATCGCGATTTGTCATGCGCATAGTGGCGGATCAAGAATTGCAAAATTCTATAACAAGGCAGAATGGGAAACAAGAAAGGGAAAGTAAGACATGTGGTTTTCGGATAATTGGAAGGACTATGAATTGCTTGACACCTCGGACGGTGAACGACTTGAAAGGTGGGGGGACTATATATTGATCCGCCCTGATCCGCAAATTATATGGAAAAACACCGCCAGACACCCCGCGTGGAAACATGCTGACGGTATCTATCGCAGATCATCTTCGGGGGGCGGCGCATGGGTCAAAAACAAATTACCAGAATCTTGGACTATCGGATATGGAGATTTAAAGTTTTTACTTCGTCCAATGGGATTTAAGCATACGGGGCTTTTTCCCGAGCAGGCAACGAACTGGGATTGGTTCTCAGGACTTATCCGCCATGCAGACCGTCCGATCAAGGTTTTAAATCTTTTTGCTTATACAGGCGGTGCAACCGTGGCGGCCGCATCCGCGGGAGCATCTGTTGTACATGTTGATGCGTCAAAGGGGATCGTTGCACAGGCAAAGGAAAATGCCGCTCTTTCCGGGCTGGCGGCAGCTCCCATCCGTTACATTGTTGATGATTGCAAAAAGTTTGTTGAGCGAGAAATTCGACGTGGGAATACCTATGAAGGTATCATTATGGATCCACCGTCTTATGGGAGAGGTCCCAATGGAGAGGTATGGAAGCTTGAAGACAGTATTGATGAGTTGATCACGCTTGCCTCACGCCTACTTTCCTCAAAGCCTTTATTCTTTCTTGTCAATTCTTACACCACGGGGCTCTCTCCTTTGACAATGAGCTATCTATTGGAACTAAAGGTCCGCCAAAGGTTTGGAGGAGTAATTGAATCGGGCGAGCTTGGACTTCGCGTTATGCAAACGGGGGCATTTCTTCCCTCCGGTGCAAGCTCGCGTTGGTTTGCTGATTTCAACCGTTGAAAGGATGAATCAAATTGTCAGATATTTTTATTCATACAGAAGATCTTTGTTTTTCGTATCGTGACGAAGAAGGCAAAGATGAGCATCCTGCCTTAAAAGGAATATCGGTCGATATCCGTAAGGGGGAATACGTTGCGGTGTTGGGACACAACGGATCAGGAAAATCAACTTTTGCAAAGCTTTTAAATCTGATTCTTGAACCAACTTCGGGTAAGCTTGTAATTGATGGGATTGAAATGACCGGTAGAGAATTGAGCGACGAAGACCTTTTGCAGCTTCGACGAAAGGTTGGAATGGTTTTTCAAAATCCCGATAATCAGCTTGTTGCAACCATTGTTGAGGAAGATGTTGCATTTGGACCGGAAAATCTTGGAGTTCCTCAGCCTGAACTTCGTGAGCGTGTCGACCGTGCTTTGCAAACGGTTGGGATGACAGACTATATACGGCACGAGCCGCACCGACTTTCGGGTGGGCAAAAGCAACGCGTAGCAATTGCGGGAATCATCGCAATGATGCCGCAATGTATTATTTTTGACGAATCGACCGCAATGCTTGATCCAAACGGCAGGCATGAGGTGTTAGACACCATAGCGAAGTTGAATCGGGATCAGGGGATAACAATTCTCAATATCACGCATTATATGAACGAGGCTGCACTTGCCGACCGTGTGCTGGTCATCAACGACGGAACACTTCTCATGGATGGAACCCCGGACGAGATCTTTGCAAATCGAGAGCTTTTACAAGAGGTTGGTCTTGAGGTGCCCCAGTGTACAGCTTTGATCCACGAATTGCGTAAGATTGGGATTTGTGTTAACGGAGATTCTGTTTCAACCCCAGAGGGGTGTGCAAAAATTTTGATTCAAGCATTGAAAGAGCTGAAATAATGTACAAAATTTATTTAGATCATGTCAGTTATATCTATAGCCAAGGAACTCCTTTTGAACAAAAAGCATTGGATGATGTATCCTTGGGAATTCGCGAAGGATGTATTACGGGCATCATCGGACATACCGGTTCTGGCAAATCTACGATGATGCAGCTGTTTAATGGACTTGCAGCACCGACTGAGGGCAAGGTTTTGTTAGATGACTATAACATCAATATGACATTGGATGAGGCAATTGCTGATAAATCGATCTTTTCCGAGTATCGTACGCTTTCAAAAAGCGCACGCAAAAAAGCGATCAAAGCCGAAATCATGAAACGAAGACGCAATCTTTGTTTTCGCGTAGGACTTGTAATGCAATATCCGGAATATCAATTGTTTGAAGAAACCGTTTATAAAGACATTGCTT
>JAFTXB010000261.1 GCA_017461825.1 Clostridia bacterium | reverse complement strand
GATCAAATTTTTCAATCGTTTTTCGGATTGGCTGAACCGTAAGGTCGAAAAGCACAAGGGTACCATTGAAAAATACTCCTATTGGGGTGTGTTGATCTTTGTAGCGATCCCTTTCCCCGGAACGGGCGCATGGACGGGAACGTTGATCGCCTCGGTGCTGGGGCTCGATCCCAAAAAATCCTTCCTTGCCGCCTGCGGCGGTGTTGTGATTGCAACTGTCATCATGTCGCTGATCTCGGGCGGCGTGGTTGCATTTATTCAATAAAAAATGAAGGACGTACTGTCAAAAAAAACGGTACGTCCTTATTTTTTGTTTATAAAAGCATACAGTCGCGCAGTTGTTTGGCAACACGAAGGGGGATCTGTTGCTTACTGTTCACGGGATGAAAGTGCTCGATGCAAAGATACATACAAACGCCTAACGCAGGTCCGAATTGACGGATGAGGCGCCCTGCGCGTCCATTGGTAAGAAATAGGAATGGGCGGTCAAGCTCGCGCTTCAGTCGATGGATCGCGTTAAGTCCTACCATCATTTGCTCTTCATTGTCTGCCATGGAAACGATTTTTACTACATCGGCTCCGCGCCTTGCTTGCTCAAAGGCGTATTCCATAATACGGTCTTCGTCAAAATAGGTATGTACGTGAGAGGAGATCAATACCTCTCCCCCCATTTCGTGGATCTTGTCAATCAAGGCTTTCTGCTTTTCCACCGCCACAGGATCAAAGGTAAGCTCCTGAGGCTCAGGGTGGTAAAGGTCGCCCATCACGTCACAAAGCGTTGCCCCCGCACGCAATCCCATTAAAAGCAGATCCATACACCCATCGTCATCAAGCTCCAGCTTTTTGCTTTCTGCCAGGCGGTAGGAGGTAATATAGATCGGTCGTCCCATGCAGGCGTTAAAAATACGACGCAAGGTTTCTTCGTTTCGGTATTCGGGCAGAAGGTTGCACAGCTGGATACCAAATGAATCCGCACCGTCGTACAGCGCGTCGGCAATGATGCACTCGGCTTCCACGGGTGTGCTTGCCTGAACCATAGCCATTAAAAATGGACGGTCAGCGTTTAAAAAACTTGCTTTTTTCAACATACGTACCCCCAATTACAATAGATTTCTGCCGCCATCCATCAGGATGTTGATTCCGGTGATAAATGCACCCTTGGGTGAGGCGAGATAGAGCAGCATGTCAACGATCTCCTGCGGCTCGGCGGCGCGCCCCATCAGCGTTTTCATATTTGCCATTGCCGCGCGTGTTAGTACGGGTCCGGGCGAAACGCAGTTGCATCGGATGCCGTATTTTGCTCCGTATTTTGCGATCGACTTGGTAAGCCCGTTCATTGCTGCGCTTTTTGATGTTGCATATCCGACGTTGGAGCCGCATCCCTCTTCTCCCGTGATCGAGCCGATGTGCAGGATCGTTCCGCTCTTTTGCTCGCGCATCTGCTTTAGCACCGCATGGTCAAAATAAAGCTGACCGCGCAGATTGACCTCAAGGCTCCAATCGTAGACATCGATCGGAATGTCGGGGAATTCCAAGCCCGGTGTAACCTTCAGCATCCGCGTTTCGGCACCGCCCGCAAAGGGAATCAGCAGGTCGATCCGCCCAAATACACGCACTGCTTCGTCGCGGACGCGGCAGATCTGCTCATAGTCGCGCACGTCACACACCACACCGATTGCAGAGGACGCACGGATTGTATTGATCTCACAAACCGCCGCATCCAACGCCTCTTTTGAAATATCCGTCATGACAACACTGCCGCCCATTTCGACGTAGCACCGGCAGAACAAAAGCCCCATTCCCGATGCCGCACCGCTGATGACGGCAACCTGTCCCGAAAAATCATACTGTACCATTTTTTTCTCCTTTTGGAATGAACTTGACTTTATTATACACCGCATTTTGACATGTGGCAATAGAAAAAAAGATAATTTTTAACATTTTCGATCCTGTTTTTGCACTTTTTTGCAAAAAAGTATTGATTTTTTTGTGAAAATCGGTATAATGATGGTAAAGGATGAAGAAGGGAGGGATCGCTGTGAATGTCTGGAATCGGATGACGGTGATCCATGTGGGAAGTATTTTGACCGTGTCGTCAATGCAGGGTAAGCATGTGACGATCCGCGAGAGAAAGAGCTATGGACTGTCCTTCTGCATGGGGAAGGGAAGTATCGTGTACCGTCACGGCGACCGCCAATACGTTTCGGATCACGCACACGCCATTCTGCTCCCCAAGGGAGCTACCTATCGACTGGTTGGAACAGAAACGGGCGACTTCCCGCTGATCAATTTCGAATGTGCGGAGAGCGATTCTCCACCCGATTTCACGGTCTGCCACTTGCAGAACCCCGAGAGCTATCTGCGCACGTTTGAAAAAATGAAGACATTGTATCTTCAGGAGGGAAACCGCGCGCGCGTCATGAGCCTGCTGTACGAAATGCTGGCGAGGCTGTCGCAGGAGAGCATTACGCCGACCAAGCGGATCCTGATGCCCGCCATGCAATATTTAAGTGAACAATTGGATGATCCTATGCTCAACAATTTTACGTTGGCGGCACAGGCGAAGATCAGCGAGGTCTATTTCCGACGGCTGTTCCGTGAAGCTTACGGCATCACCCCCAAGCAATACGTGCTGGATATGCGCATAAGACAGGCAAAGGCACTCCTATCCGAAAACGCTTCAAGCGTTACCGCCATTGCCGAGACATGCGGCTTTTCCAGCGTATATTATTTTTGCCGCGCCTTCAAGGATCAAACGGGACAGACACCTACCGAGTACGCAAAAAACACGCACCAAGGAGGGGGAATATGATTCACATTTTATTGGAGGGCTACGATATTCAAGCACCGTATCTGCTTGATACGCTGAAGCAATACATCAAGCCCGAGCATAGGGTTGTGGTGATCGCATTTTCTTTTCGTGATATGCGCGTCAAAAATGCATCGGATTGGGAGCGGCTGTACGGCAGGAAGACGGGCCATTTTTACAAAGGGATCGCGGCCGGTTTTTCGGCGTATGGGCTCCCCGAGGAGCAGATCATGTTTCTCAACTATTTTACAGATACAAAAGAATCCGCCAAGAAAAAGATCGAAACCGCCAACATCATTTATTTTCTCGGCGGATTGCCCGACAGAATGATGGAACGCATAAACGAATTCGATCTGCAAGACAGTTTATTGAACCATAACGGAATCGTGATGGGTTACAGCGCAGGTGCGGTCATCCAGCTTGCCGAATATCACCTCTCGTCCGATCATGATTATCCTGCGTTTGGCTATTATCAGGGTCTTCCGTACCTTGACGGCTTTTATTGAGAGGTGCATTACGAGGGGAGAGCCGAGCAGGACGAAGCGATTCGCAGAGTGCTTGCCGAGCGCAACAAGCCCGTGTATGCCACCTCGCTGATGAAGGGCGCGATAGTGGTTGATAACGAAACGATCAAATTGCTTGGTGACGTAAGCATTTTTGATAAGGTGAACGACATAGAGTGAGGACGAATCCGTTTGGTTTGTTTCCCATAT
>JAFTXB010000260.1 GCA_017461825.1 Clostridia bacterium | reverse complement strand
TTTTAACAGATAGGTAAAGAGTGTAGGTTTTTATTTATGCGTAGCCGTATAAATGGCATATTCATGCCAAGGCTCACTCCTTGAGGGCAAAACTAACGTCGGTGATTTTTCAGGGTCTCGGTGACCCGCCTGAGCGCGGCGAAGGCTAAAAATCAGCGGGAGCTATTGTTCAGTCAGCGCACTAACTATGCCAATTTTGCCCTAAACTTCGGAACAGGGCTACGCTCTACACAACCCCTTGACTTAAAAAGTTTGGGGGGTGTCGTACCCTTTTTCAAAAGGGTCTGACAAAAAATCAACCTCGCTTGTTACCGCATTCGGAGCAGAATTTGGAGGCGGCGGCGTTTTTGTGACCGCACTCGGTGCAGAACCAGTGCTCGTCAGCGGGACGTGGAGAGCCGCATTCGGAGCAGAATTTACCCGTGTTCACTTTGCCGCAGGAGCAGGTCCAGCCTGATGCGGCTTCGGGCTTTTTGGAGCCGCACTCCGAGCAGAATTTGCCCGTGTTTTTGGCACCGCAGGCGCAGGTCCAGGTGTTGGCAGCGGCAGCTTGCTGTGCTTCCTTTTGTGCCGCTTGCTGCTGCATTTGCGCGGCGTTGGTGGCAGAGGCGGACGCCATAAAGTTGCCTGCCGCTCCCATGCCCATTCCCATGCCCATAAAGGCTTGTGCCGCGCCTGCCGAGTTGCTGCCCGCGTTTTCCATACCGCGCGCGATCGCACCCTGCACGTAGCCCTCGCGCACGGCGGCATCGCCCAGCATGGCACCTTGATTGCGCATGTTGATCAGCTTCTTGGATTCTTCGTCGTAGCTGACACTTGCAATACCGACCGACACCACCTCAAAACCGCGCAGGTTCTTCCAGTCCTCGTCGAGCTCGTTTGCCATATAGCGCGAGAGCTCACGCGTTTTGGAGACCACCTGCGAGATGCGGATGTTGTCAACCGACATCTGGTTGATCGCCGCTTGCAGAGCTTCGAGGAATTCCGAGAGATACTGCTCGTTGATGTCCTTGATGTCAACGCGCTCCGAGCTGCGCGGGATCGCTTCGGCATAGAACTTGATCGGGTCGGTCACCTTGATCGAATAAGTACCGTGTGCGCGCAAAAACAGCTCGCTGTTGTAGAAGTTGTCGAAATAGTTGACAGGCGTGGGGGTGCCGAACTTGATGCCCTTGATCTCCTGCAGGTTGATGAAATACACCTTTTGCTTTTGCGAGGGCACGCCGCCGTAGCGCACACGTCCAAAGCCCTCCTTGAGCATATCGCCAAACTGGCCGTTAAAGAGCGAGGGCGCGGTGGAATTGTCCACCTTGTAGTATCCCTCCTCGGCAGTGTAGTCCACGATCTTGCCGCCGTCAACCAAAATCATAAACTGATTGGGGTAAACATGAATGATCGAGCCGTTGGAAACGATGTCCTCGGTGCCCTTTTTGTTGCTGTTCCGCTTGTCATTCGGGCGCACCTTGACACCCTTGGCAAACACCGTGGTGTCGCTCATGCTGTCGGCTTCAATAACCTCCTGCCATTGGTCTGCAAGCGTGCCGCCCACAGCACCGAAAAACGCTTTGATAATTCCCATTTTTATATCTCCTTTTTATGTTTTAAGCTCTTCTTTCTCCTAATAGCCCTTTTTGTCAAAAAAAGGCTGTCCCGCAGACAGCCTTTTTTGCTTGAAAAACCCCGCCGAGCCGTGTAATCGGGAAATTTAGAACCCTGTAGTCCAGGGCGGTGTCCTCGCCGCGGCTTTACTGCTCCCAACGTCCGTCATACGGTCGAGACAAGTCAATCGATGCCGTATGCGGGAGGTCTGCAAACCACCGTCGGAGTCAGACTCCTTTAATCAATTGTGGGTCCAACATCACCGATTATCACGGGCTAAGCAGGAAAAAATCAATTTTCGGTTGCGTCGTAGTCGATCTCCTCGGAGAACAGATCGTCAAAATAGTCGGCTACGTCGTCAAATTCCTCGTCGTCGTCGATGGTAACGAGGCTGTCTGCGCCGTCCTCATCCTTTTCGGCACGGAGAATAACATACTCGCAAAAGCCGTTTTCCTCCTCCTGCGCCTTGTCTGCCGCATCGGCGGGGATCATGGCGTAGTAGGTAACGCCCTTGATCTCGGCGGCACCGATCAGCTCAAATTCGATCTCGTTGCCTTCCTCATCGGTCAATGTATAAAATTCGCGTTCGTTGTTATTTGTATCCATGTTTATGCACCTTAAGTCTTTTTATTTTCTTGTACTATTATTTTACACGACAAACAGCCTCTTGTCAAGAGTTTTTTTCGTTTTACTCCGAAAAATCCAAAATTTCCGAAAGAATGGCATTGCTGACGTAAAAGCCCTCCTTTGTAAAGTGCCATCCGCTGTGAGAGCGCTCGGCCAAGCCATGTTTCGCGTACACCTCCAGCCGCTTACCAAAAACCTCATCAAACGAACAGCCAAACCGCCGCTGAAACTCGATGGCAGATACTCCCTCGCTAAGGCGCATACGGAGCATCACGTATTCGTTCATGCGTTGGGATCGCGTCGGTGTTTCACGGTCACATTCGATACTCACACCCTCAATATATGCGGCAAGGTCGCGGGAATTTCCAAAGCGGTCGCCGCCAAAATCGGAATATGCCGCAGGACCGAAGCCGAGGTATTCGTCACAATTCCAGTATTTCAGGTTGTGCCGCGATTCATACCCCGCCCGCGCAAAATTGCTGATCTCATACTGCCCATATCCATGCGACGCCAGCCGCTCGATCCCCTCAAAATACATCTGCCGCGCCGTGTCCTCGTCGGGCAGGATCAGCCGATCCCCCATTTTCCCGAACGGCGTGCCCTCCTCAACCGTCAGCCCGTAGGCGGAAATGTGCTCGGGCAAGAGTGCGGCAAGGCGGTCGATCGACGCAAGATAGCGCTCCGCCGTTTGATGGGGGATGCCCGACATGAGGTCGGCACTGATATTGTGAAAACCTGCCGCACGTGCCTCGGAAAAGGTCTTTTCAAAATCCGCAAAGCTGTTGATGTGCCCCAACGCTCTCAGCTCCTCGGCATGCGTGCTCTGGAGCCCGATGCTTAGTCGATTAAAACCGCTCCTTCGCATTTCGGCAAAATACTCCAAGCCTCCCGTTGCGGGATTGCACTCGGCTGTGATCTCGGTATCGGTTGCTAAATGATAACACCCTGCCACGATATCCAAAATTTTCGTCAGCAATCCGATCGGCAACAAGGTGGGTGTGCCGCCGCCGAAATACACGGTGTCAACCGTATATTCGTCACATTCCGCGCTCCTCCGCGCAAGATCGCGGCAAAGTGCTTTTGCATAAGCCTCAACCGTTTCTCCGTCGGCTCTCGGGAACGAGCAAAAGTCACAGTAAAGACATTTCGAGCGGCAAAATGGGATATGGATATACAGCCCCAGCGTTTTTCTCACACGCGCACCTCCTTTCCCGCAGCCTTTAAAATAAATTATCTCACGATCACAGAGATCCCGTCGGGGATCGCCGTAACGGTAAGGTCCTGCTTGCCCACAAGCCCTCTCGCGATCTCAAGCGCCTCGCCGATGCTGTGCGCGGGGATCATGTGCAATTCCTCAACGGTCTTGTCGTCCAGAGAAGAAATGAACACCACCTGCGCGTGCATCAGGATGCGCACAAGGATCTGGCTCTGCCACTGATCGGGCAAAGTCTCGTTCCGCGCGCGGCTCAAAAAGCCCTTCATGATCCGTCCAAGGTCGGCTTCATCCGCCAGCTGGTGGTAAAAATGATCGCCGCCCGTTCCGTCGTCGGAGCGCGCAAGCATGATGATCACACCGCCCTGCCTAACGGATGCCTCTGCCGCCGTCATGCCCTTTACCGCTTGATAGACGTTTTGATCCAAGGGATATCCGCCGTTGGTCGTAATGGCAACGTCCGCCTTTTGTGCCTTGACCGTGCAGAGGGAGGACAAAAAGTCAGTTCCCGCGCGGTGTGCCTTTTGTGTGTCCCCCGCAGTGGCATAAATGACCTCTTTTTTGTCGTTGAGCACAACGTTTACAATGTATTGGAGCTTTGCCGCGCTTGCAGCCCAGAGCATATCCTCGTGCACGGGGTTGCCCTCAAGGATGCCCGTGCGGGCGTTGGGATGAGCGATAAACTCCGAGCAATGGTTGGCAAGCACCGTGCTCCTGCCGCTGATGCCAGGCAAAACGCTCTTTCTGCCGCCCGAAAAGCCCGCAAACAGATGCGGCTCGATAAAGCCCTCTGCCAAAAGCAGGTCGGCTTCATAGGCAAGGCGGTTGATCTCGCACACCCCGCCCGACGGAAGCGTTCCAATGTTCACAAGGCTGTCTCTGTCGTCGCAATCGTGAATGCAGATCTTCTCGTTTTGAACGATCTCCTCGCCGAATTTGTGGATCAGCTCCTCCTTGGTGGTGCCTCTGTGACAGCCCGTGGCGATCAGAATGGTAATATCCGCCTCGGGGTTTGTGCTCCTGATCTCACGGAGCATAGGCGGCATGATCAGTCGGCTCGGCACGGGACGGGTGTGATCGCTGGCGATGATGACGATCTTTTCCTTCCCCCGTGCAAGCTCGCCAAGCCTTGGGGAGCCGACGGGGTTTGCCATCGCGTGCGCGATCAAAGCCTCCGCCGAGACCTCCGGCTTGTATTGGTTGATCGAGGACTCCAGAACAGCCGCAAGCTCCCCATCGCAAAAGCTGTGCTCGATCCTTTCTTTTCCGTAAGGGAACGATACCTGTTTCATCATACTTCCTCCATTTTCGGTCGCGTTGATACGACACCCGCTTGATGCGTCGCTTGTTCGTTGTCTTTATTATACCAAAAGCCACCCATCTTGTCAACAACAGTTTTTTGCACCGAGTGCTTGATACGCGCGTAAAAAAACAAAAAAACAGTCATTTTCCAAAGATACCTCGGCATATCACTCTTGCCTTTTTCAAAAAAATATGGTATACTGATAACAGAATATACAAAATGAAGGGACGTGATGCCATTTGATGAAACTGATACACTGTGCCGATCTGCATCTGGGCTCGCCCATGGAGGCAAATCTCTCGCACGAGCGCGCGCGTGAGCGACGTGGGGAGCTCCTTTCTGCCTTTACCGAACTTGTGCGCCTTGCCGACCGAAACGGTGTTTCCGCGATCCTGATCGCGGGCGACCTTTTTGACAGCGGACACATCGGCAAAAAAACAAAAAACTATGTGCTTGATCTCATTGCATCACATCCCAACCTCTCCTTTTTCTATCTTGCGGGCAATCACGACCGCGGTTACACGCTGTTTGATGCCGTAGAACACCCCGAAAACCTATACACCTTTGGGGACGGTTGGAGCTCTTATGAATTGGGAGAGGTGACGGTTACGGGCAGTGAACGCCCCGATGCCGACACGCTGACGCTTTCCGAGCACGCCTGCAATATCGTTCTCATGCATGGGCAGGAAAGAGCCGGCAGGGGCACGGCGGGTGAGGATATCATTCCGCTCGGCAAGCTCAAAAACAAGCATATCGACTATCTTGCGCTGGGCCACCTGCATGACTACCGCACCATACCGCTTGATACGCGCGGCGTTGCGTGCTATTCGGGCTGCCTTGAGGGGCGCGGCTTTGACGAATGCGGCAAAAAGGGCTACGTCCTGCTGGAGGTGGAAAACCGCCGCGTGCGCCACACCTTTGTGCCCTTTGCAAAACGCGAATTGCACACCGTTGAATGCGATATCACGGGCTTTACCTCCCAGCTCGATCTGGAAAACCGCCTGCTGAAAGCTGTCGAGGGCATTCCCTCGCATCATTTGGTAAAAGCGGTTTTGGTGGGAACCGTTCCTGCCGAGATGCCAAAGGATACCGTTCATCTTTCGCGTGTGCTGTCCGATCGCTTTTATTTTGCAAAGCTGCGCGACGAAAGCCGTATTCTCATCGATCCCGAAGCCTACCGCAACGACATCTCGCTCAAAGGCGAGTTTGTCCGCCGCGTAATGGCATCGGGGCTGAAGGAAGAAGAAAAAGAGCGCATTATCGCCTGTGGGTTCCGCGCGCTCTCGGGTGAGGAGGTGGATCTGTGAGGCTGTTACATCTGCATGTCGAAAACTTTGGCACGCTTCAAAATTTTGAGCTCTCGCCAAATGTGGGCTTCAATGTGATATACCAAAAAAACGGTTGGGGAAAGACCACGCTCGCCGTCTTTATCAAGGCGATACTCTATGGGCTCCCCGCCACCTCCAAGCGCTCGCTCGATGACAACGAGCGCAAAAAATACACCCCGTGGCAGGGCGGCGCCTTTGGAGGCAGTATAGAATTTGAAACCGCCCGCGGGCGTTTCCGCGCCGAGCGTTTTTTTGGAGCGAAGGAGGCGCAGGACAGCTTTGCGCTCTACGATCTTGATACCAACCTCCCCTCCACCGTCTATTCATCCTCGCTCGGTGAAGAGCTGTTCGGCATTGATGCCGATGGGTTTGAACGAAGCACCTACCTCTCCCAACGGATCCTTTCGGGCAGCCGCGACAACAACAGCATTACGGCAAAGCTCGGCGACCTGCTCGACGACGTGGGTGACATTGGCAATTACGACACCGCATTGGCGACCTTGGACAAGCGCAGAAAGTTTTATACCATGACGGGCGGCAGAGGTGCCATTACAGAGACCGAAGCCGAAGCACTCAAGGTGCAAAACGACCTTGAGCACTGCCGCCGTGTGGAAGAGACCCTGCGCCTGCGCGAGGAAGAGCTTGCCAAATGTACAGCCGCGCTCCAAAGTGCCGAAGCCGAGGCGCGTGAGGTTCGCTCGTCCATGCAGAAGGCGGGACTGGCGCGCGAGCGAGTGGCGTTGTCAGAGCAAAAAAACCGCATGCAGTCCGAGCTGTCGGAGTTATCCCGCCGCCGCGACCGCATCAACGACTTTTTCCGCAACGCGCCGCCCTCCTCGGAGGAGCTGACGGAAGGAAAACGCCTCTACGAGGAGATCAAGGAGGCAAAGGCGCGCCTTGACGCGATCCCTGCGGAAATTCCCGAAGCAAACACGCTTGCCGCCCTGCGCCGCCGCTATCCAAAGGGTGCGCCCGACGCGCGGACGCTGGAGAGAATCGAGCAGGACAACGGCGAATTGATCACCCTGCGCGCAAAATACGCGGCTATGACCGAGCATCATACCGACGATCCCATCCTCGCAAGATTCCCCGACGGTGCGCCCAAGGAAAGCGATATCAAAGAAGCAAGCGATACATTAAAAGAAGCCGAGGCATTACAGAGCGCGATCGATCAGTCGCACCGGGACTATCTTCGCGCCCGTCCCACAAGCCTCTACATCCTTCCTTTTGTTGTTTTGTTGGTTTTGGGGATCACATTAACGGTACTCAGCTTTTTGCCTGTTTTCAATATTCCTTTTCTTCCCTTTCTTGTCAGCGGTATTTTGCTTTTGGGAATTTCCTGCGTATTGATATTTCGGCTTTGCAAAAAAAAGCAGCGTATCGAAAAAGAATACAGAGAAAGGTCGGCAAAGTTATCCGAAAAGCGTCAAGAGCTGTATGCTTCCGTGTGTGATTTTCTGTCGGTTTGCGGACTTTCCCCCGCATCGGAATCCGACTGTATTCGCTGTTTGACCGAGCTGGAAGGACTTTGCAACCGTTATTGGGATGCGGTACGTAAAAAGAACCGCAGCAAAGAAGAGATCAATACGGTCGTTCGGTCTGTCAACACCCTCTCGGCTCGCTTGCACGCGGTGTTCTCGTCCTTTCACGGGGATCTGCCCTATAAAGCCGACTACCGCGCCGAGCTGGATCTGCTCTACCGCGAGCTCGACAAGCTCACGGAGCTGGAAAGCCTTGCGCGCACACACGCGGCAGAACGTGCGGGAGCCGAGCGTGCTCTGCGCGATCTGCAACAAAAGCTACTGCCCTTCCTGCGTCGTTTCGATCCCGCAGGAAAAATGCGGGCGGGGGAATGTCTCGGCTATGTGAGTGAACAATACAACGAATATCACCGCCTCGGGCGTGAGATCGACGAAAAGCGCGCCGCCATGGCAGCCTTTGTTGCCGAAAAGAAGCTCGACACCGCCCCCGCGCCGACCGATGCGGGTGAATATGACCGCCTTGTCAACACCGAAAAGGAGCTGCAAGCACGCATCTCCGACCTCGGTCGCCGCCGCACGATCCTCAAAAACGATGTGGATCACCTGTCGGACGAAGCCGACCGCATATCCGAGCTTACCCTCCGGCAAGAGCAATTAAAGCTGCGTCTTGCCGAATACCGCGCGAATTCCGCAACGGTTGCAAACACGGCAAAATTTTTGGAAGAAGCAAAAACAGCACTCTCCACGCGCTACCTCGGCGGCATGCAGGAAAGCTTTTCCAAATTCCTCTCACGTCTGACACAAACCGCCCCCGATGCCGTGATGGACGCATCCTTTGACGTGCGTCTGCGCGCCGGCGGACAGACCCGACCGATGGAAAGCTTTAGCCGCGGCTGGCGCGATGCCGTGGAGTTTTGCACCCGTCTCTCGCTCACCGATGCCCTCTACAAGGACAGCGAAAAGCCCTTTTTGTTGCTTGACGATCCCTTCGTCAACCTCGACGACGAGCGCCTCCCCGCAGCGCGAGCCCTGCTCGAAAGCCTTGCCGCCGACTATCAGATCCTCTATTTCGTCTGCCACAAGGATCGCATTTAGTTTTTTGTCAGAAAACTTTTGAAAAAGTTTTCCGACACCTTTCAAAAATTCCTAAAAAAGGGTTAGTTGGATACCGTGGGCAAGTCTCTGCCTCGTTCCGTAGTCAGGGGCAAGAGTTTTGCAGTTAGTACGCCTATCGCAGAATAGCTCCCGCCGAAAACAATCGCCCCCCGCCATACAATGCGGCTTTTATTTATCGTAACGGGACGAGCAAGCCCGTCCCCTACAAAAAACGCACTCATTCGGTAGGGGCGCGCATCGCGCGTCCGCGACAAACGCCTACCGCCGCACAAACGGTAAGCGCACAAACTCTGTAGGGGAGGGGCTTGTGTCAAGAGTAACATTGTAAACAATTTGTGT
>JAFTXB010000259.1 GCA_017461825.1 Clostridia bacterium | reverse complement strand
AAAGGCGACAGAAATAAAAATCATGAAAGGGAAAACATCATGAAAAACCGCAAACTTCTCAGAGCGATGTCGTTGATCTTCGCACTGCTGCTCGTGGCTTCGTCCGCAGTGGTAGTGGTTCCGTTCTCGGCATCGGCAGCAACCACCACCGATGCATGGGCGGCAGATAACAACGGCGTATTCACCATTGATTCCGTTGACGATCTGTATGCTTTTGCAAGCACAGCCGAGGCGAACGGCTGGTACGCAGGCAAGACCGTAAAGCTTGCCATTGATATCGACCTCGACGGCGAACCCGCTTAGACTCCCATCGCGTAGTTCAAGGGAACCTTTGACGGTAACGGAAAGACCATTAAGAACATGGTTTTGACCGGAACGGGTTCTATCGGTATGTTTATGGTTCTCAACGGTGCAACCGTCAAGAACTTCCGTTTGGAGGCAAGCCTTACCAAGACCGGCTCTGCAAACGTTCCCACCGGTATTCTGGCAGTCAGCACCGAGGGCGACGCAGTTACCATTGATACCGTATACGTTGGCGGTACGCTCAGTGCCGATAAGGATGCCGGTTTCCGTAACGCAGGTTTTGTAGGTTACGTTACCACCACCACCACCATTAAGAACTCGGTCAGCGGCGTTCACATTCTGCAAGGCTTTAAAGCAAACGCGGGCTTTGTTGGCGCTACTAAGATGAATACCAGCCTTACCCTCACTGACTGTGCTTTTGTCGGATACATTGACCCCGGCACGAATGTTGAGACAGGTGCATTTGTTGGACGTATTGGCGGTAACGTTACCATGACCCGTTGTCTCAAGCTCGGCTTTGCCGACGACCAAACCGGTCAGTATGCGGGTGTATTCGGCTATTGCGATAACCAAGACTTCGCTCTCGGTAACAATCCTGCCGGCTTTACCGCTCCCACCATCACTCTCGAGGACTGTTACACCACCATGGCTGCTGAAAAGGTTATCGTTATCGGCGGACACGGCGGAAGAAGTACCAATCAGTACAACATCGTTGTGAAGTACGGCGGTGAAACCGTTTACACTTACGCGGTAGCAGAAGGCAACAAGGAAATGCTTCACGCCACTGCATCTGCGGCTGTTAAGACTCTTGCCGTTGCAGATACCGCAACTCTTACCAAGGACAACTTTGCAACCACCTGCCCCGGCTTTACCAACTGGACTGTTACCACCGATACGGTTGCGTACCAGACCGGTGATACTGCAAAGACTGTTCCTGTGGTAATCCCCACCGGTGTTGCTAATATTAAGCCCGGCACCTTTGTAAAGGGCGAGACCACCTTTAAGGTTGGCACCGCAGACGAGCTGATTGCTGTTGCTGCAAAGATTGCCTCCAAGAACAACTTCAAGGGCAAGTCCATCGAGCTGACCGCTGATATCGACATGACCGGCAAGACCTGGACTATGGTTGACAAGTTCTCCGGTACTCTTGACGGTAACGGCTTTGCAATTAAGGGCATTAAGATCGAATCCGCAACCGACCATGTCGCAATGTTCAAGACTCTTGACGGCGCGGTTATCAAAAACCTCACTCTGGAAGGTGAAGTAACCGTTACCGCAACCTCCGGAGACGGTGTGGTAGCACTCCTCGCTCAGTATGCTTCGGGTGATGATGTTACCATCGAAAACGTTTACGTTGGCGGAACCATCACGGCTCCCACGCACAACAAATCTTACCGTGTTGCAGGCATTATCGCTTATGTAACCAACACCACTACCATTAAGAATACAGTCAGCGCGGTAAATATCGCGAAGGCTTACAAAACAAACGCAGGCTTTGTTGCTGCTACCAAGTACGGTTCTACTCTGAACCTGATCGACTGCGCATTCACCGGCAAGCTTGATGCATCTCTCAATGTTGAGACCGGCGCGTTTATCGGACGTGTTGGCGGCGATGTTAATATGACTCGCTGTGTCAAACTCGGCTTTGCGGATGACGGTACAAGTCAGTGGAGCGGTGCAATGATGTACTTTGACAACAAGGACTTTGATACCAGCGCAACTCCCGCAAACTACGTAGCTCCCACCATTGTGATCGAGGATTCCTTTACCACTCTGGGTGCTGCCGACGACAAGATTCTCGGCGGACACGGTACAAGAAGTGCCGGTCAGTATAACATCGTTGTGAAATACAACGGAGAGACCGCTTATAGCTACGTTGCGGCAGATAATGTTCCCGCTACGGGCGCAACCTCTGCGGATATCGCTAAGGTAGATGTTTACACTTTGGTTAATCCTCATATCAAGACCGTTGCTGCAGGAGACACTGTTTCCTACACGAAGGATAACTTCTCCGAAGTTTTGATCACTCTTGCAAAGGTTGATTGGGTCATGACCGACAAGAATGTCGTTTATGGCACGGCTGACACCAAGGTTGTTGGCGAAATTATGCCCGAGACCGTTGCTAATATGCTCAAGAGAACCGTAGTTGCACAGTACACCGTAGTTGCTACTCCCGACTGGAAGGCAGACGCAAACGGCGTATTCAACATTGCAACTCCCGGCGATCTGCTTGCATTTGCTGCAAACGCAGAGGCTAACGGTTGGTACAACGGTAAGGCTGTACAGCTCACCGCTGATATCGACATGAAGAAGGTTGATTTCGTTCCTGTTGCTAAGTTCATGGGTTACTTTGAGGGTAACGGCTACGCGATCAAGAACCTCGTTGTTAACCAAAAGGTTGAGCCTCTCGGAGGTTTGATCAACGTTGGTGACGGTATGACCATGAAGAACGTTCGTTTCCTCGGTTGTTCCGTAACTATGCCCGAGGTTCCGGAAGGCGGAACAGGCAGCATGGTTGGCGGTATCGTAGGTAATACCGCAGGTAACTTTGACTGCACATTCGAGAACATTTACATCGATTCCACCCTTTCCGCGCCCAACGTTAACACCGCTTACCGTGTTGGCGGTCTGATCGGTAACGTAAGCGCAAATCCCATCGAGTCTGAGGAAGAGCTTCCTCCCGCAAAGGTTACCATTAAGAACTGCGTAAGTGCCATCACCGTAGCAAGCAGCTACAAGGCAGCAGCCGGCTTTGTCGGTTCCAACGCGTTCGGTACGCTCGTTGAAATCACCGACTGCGCGTTCATCGGTAGATTTGTAAAGACCAATGCGGAAAACGCAGGCTTTATCGGCCGTGTTGTTGGTAGCGTAAACCTCACCCGTTGCATCAACCTCACCGGTATTTCTCAGTGGAACTCTCAGTGGAGCGGCTCCTTCGTATACTTGGATAACAATGACTTCCTCATTGGCAATACCTTTGCTATTGCATCCATGATTCCTTCGGAGGTTAACCTTGTTGACTGCTACTCCGTTGCTCCTACCGATGCACTTTCCTACCTCGTTGGTGCACACGGAAGCCGTAATGCATACAAGCTGACCATTTCCTACACGGGCGATACCGCTCCCGTATTCACCAATGAAAAAGTGGAAAGCTTTAAGGTTGATTACGAGGCAGCATCCAAGACGATTAAGACTGTGGGTGTTGGCGAGACCGTTACCCTGAAGAAGGATAACCTTGCCACCGTTTGCCCCACCTTTACCAACTGGAAGGCAACCGACGAGACCGTTTCCTACGGCACAAACATGAACATTGTAAAGGTTCTTCCCAACTCTGTTGCATCCATGTTTGACGGCACCTTTGTAAAGGGCACCATTCCCACGGATATCCCCGTATGGAAGCTTCCCGAGCCTCCCGTTGATCCTCCTGTAACTCCCGGTCCCGGTGATGAAGAGGAAACCACCACGGCTCCCTCTGATGAGACCACTGCTGCTCCCGGTGATGAAACCACCAAGGCAGAAGAAGAGACCACCGGCAAGGACGATGACGAGAAGAAGGGCTGCGGCTCTGTTGTTGGCGGCTCCATTGCGGTGATCATTGCTCTCGCAGGCGGCGCAATGTTCTTGACCCGTAAAAAGGAAGACTGATCTCTCGCGATCTGTAACGCTACATAAACAGTAACGTTGGCGGCAGAACGACCCCGTGTCGTTCTGCCGCTTTGTATGAAACGTATTTTTTCCGTGAAAGGAAAACAAAATGAAAAAAATGATATTTGCAAAAATCGGCTCGTTTTTGCAAGCGGGGCTTTTAATAGGCTCCATGCTTGCCATAATGCCCGTGTCGGCGGTTGCCGCTGCCCCCACGCAAAATTGGAAAGCCGATTCAAACGGTATATTTAGCATTTCAAACGTCTCCGATATGCTTGCCTTTGCGGAGAACGCCGAGGCGAATGATTGGTATAACGGAAAGGCTGTAAAGCTTACGGCTGACATCGACATGAGCGGCGTAAAATGGACTCCTATCGCAAAATTCAGAGGCTTTTTTGAGGGCAACGGCAGGATCATCAAAAATCTCACACTGACCTCCTCCACGCCGAGAATTGCTATGTTTGACACGCTCGACGGTGCCACAATTCGAAATCTGCGTTTGCATGCCACGCTCACCCAAACGGGCAGCGGTGGAATGGCGGCGCTTCTCGCTGTTGAAACGCTCGGCAAACCTGTCACAATTGAAAATGTTCATGTCAGCGGAACACTTGCCACGCCAAACGTTTCTACCAATTACCGTGTAGGTGGGATGATCGCGCACGTCGCAAATCAAACCGCCGTAAAGGGTTGTGCAAACAATGCGTCGATCCAAACGGGGTATAAGGTCAACGGCGGATTTGTCGGTGCCAATTCCTTTGCCTCCGAGCTGACAATGACCGATTGTGTTTACTACGGCACGCTTTCCAAAGCACTGAACGTTGAAACTGCGGGATTTGTTGGGCGTGTGGTTGGAAATGTTACGCTGACACGCTGTATCAATCTCAGCTATTCACGTGGCGGAACAAGCCAATATCAAGGCGCGTTTATGTATTTGGACAACAAGGATTTTCGCATGGGCGGTGACAGTGCGGCACTTGCGATGCTGTGTCCGATCAACGTTCTTTTAGAGGATTGTTACACCACGCTGGTCAATGCAAATGATATCATTGTCGGCTCGCACACCTCGCGGCTTGTTTACACCGTAACCGTGAAATATGAGGGGAACACTGTCCATAAAACAGCCAATAACAGGGCGGATTACAAGGTGATCACCGCGGCTTGCAAGACCTTGGCGGTTGGAAACAGCGTCGTTTTGGAAAAGGCGAATTTCGCAACCGTTTGCCCGGGATTTTCGTCATGGGTGGCAACGAACCAAACCGCAACCTACGCAAACTCGCAACAGATCGTTTTGGTTTTACCGCGTGATATCAATCAGCTGTTGGTTGGCACGTATGTTGCCGAGGCAATTCCAACTTTGACACCGTATGAGGATGAAACGACCGCTGCCATCACCGACACCGAAACAAATTCACCGCCCGAGGACTCCACGGAGCCTGCTGTATCGGGAGAGGAAACAACGGAAATTTCCGCTGATACAAATGGCGGAACCGATGAAAAGCAATCGGGCTGCAATGCGGCTGTGAGCGGCTCTGTGGGTGCCATTGTCGCGGCGGCAGGCGGCGCAATGCTGAAGTGCCGTGGGAGAAAAAAACGGAATTGACAAAATAAACAAAAAAGCTGCGTGCGGTTAGTTGAAATAGACAATTGACATATAGGCTGTTTATGTGATATAATAAGGTATGTGGAAACACAAATAAGACAGCAAGGAGAATTTTTATGAAAACCGCGGCAAAGGTATTTATCATTCTTGGCATGGTATTTCAGTTCTTTCTGATTTTTCCGCTGATTATCGGTGCGATCGCACTGAAAAAGCTGAAGACAGCAAAGAGTAAATCTGAGCTTACCGTGATGGCTGTACTGACTCTGCTGTTCGTAAATCTGCTTGGCGGCATCTTTATGCTGCTCATCAAAGATGAAGAACTCGCAGGCGCAGCAGCTCCCGAGATTCCAGAGGCTCCCATGGAGTAATACAAAAAGAACCGACACGAAAGAAGTGTGTCGGTTCTTTTTGTGTTTATACTAATTTATTCGGGAGACCGTTTTGGGTTAGTGGTCCCAAAACGGTTGCGGGAGCTATTATTCGGATAAAGTGATCAAATGTTCTTTTACCGTCAGAAAACGAAAAGAGACGCCAAAAACACCACAATATATTTTTTTTAAGTTTTGAAAGGTGTCGGAAAACTTTTTCAAAAGTTTTCTGACAAAAAACAATATTTTGCGATTTTAAACTCCGCTGTATGCGTTGAAGCCGCCGTCAACGGGAATGATGACGCCGGTGACAAAGCCGCTTGCTTCGTCCGAGGCAAGCCAAAGCAGGGTGCCGATAAGATCCGAGACCTCGCCAAAGCGCTTCTGAGGCGTTGCGGCAAGGATCTTTTCGGTGCGTGCCGTGGGCTTGCCGTCATCGGTGAAGAGCAGGGCGCGGTTCTGATTGGTGACAAAGAACCCGGGGGCAATGCCGTTGACACGGATGCCGCAGGGAGCAAAGTGGACAGCCAGCCACTCGGTAAAGTTGGAAATACCCGCCTTTGCCGCACTGTAGGCGGGGATCTTGGTTAAAGGTCGGAAGGCGTTCATCGACGAGATGTTGATGATATTGCCGCCGCACTTTACCATGTCCTCGGCAAAGACCTGCGTGACGAGAAAGGCGGAGGTGATGTTGAGATCAAACACAAACTTCAGCCCCGATTCGTCGAGGTCAAAGAATGTTTTCAGCCCTTCGGTGTCGGGGGTCATGATCTCGTTGTCGCAGGTAGCGCGGGGGTTATTTCCTCCCGCACCGTTGATGAGAATGTCTACCTTGCCGAATTTTTCGTGCACCGCGTCGCGCGCCTTGATAATGCTTGCCTTTTCAAGACAGTTGGTGGGGAGCGCCAAAGCGTTTTCTCCAATGCTTGCCGCAACCTCGTTTGCGGCTTTTTCGTTGATGTCGAGCAGGGCTACTTTGGCACCGCATTCTGCCAGTGCGCGCGCGAATTCACTCATCAGAATGCCGCCCGCACCCGTAATCACGGCAACCTTGCCGCTAAGGTCAATTTTGTATGGTAATTTCATGTTTCGTACTCCTTTTTTTAGTTGAAGCTAATCGCAAATTACAATATGGAACTTTTTCGGGAGCCCATTTCGGGTTGGTGGTCCCGCCTAAGCAAAGCGCAGGCTTTGGTCTGCGGGAGCGATTGCTTGGATCAAGCAATCAAACATCCCGTTACCGTTAGAAAACTATGGGGAGAAGCATAGTCATCTTATACTGTCCATATTTTTTTTTGAAAGTTTTGAAAGGTGTCGGACGTGTATTTGCGTAGCAAATCACGTGTCTTGGCGCTGGCGCCAAGTATAACTTTTTTAAAAGTTTTCTGACAAAAAATTGGCGTTAAAATGAATCAGTTCGCGCTTTTTTCAATGGCTTCAAACAAGCCGTAGAGGTAGCAGGCGCCCAAAGCTCTGTCGTAGAGTCCATAGCCGGGCTTGCCGTCCTCGCCCCAGATATTGCGTCCGTGGTCGGGGCGGACGTAGCCGTCAAAGCCTGCGTCAACCAAAGCCTTGACGATGCCGTACATATCGAGGCTGCCCGCCGAGGTCAGGTGTCCCGACTCGCAGAAGTCGAGCTTGCCCTCGTGGCGAATTTGGCGCAGATGGACGAAATAGGAGCGCGGAGCGAGTGCTTTTGCCATGGCGACCATGTCGTTGTCGCGTCCCGCGCCCAAGGAGCCCGTGCACAGCGTGATGCCGTTGTGGGGATTGGGAACGGCGGCAAAGAGCTTGTTGTAGCTTTCCATGCCCGTAATGATACGGGGGAGACCGAACATATCCCACGGCGGATCGTCGGGGTGGATCGCCATGTTGATGCCTGCCTCGTCGCAGGCGGGCATGATGCCCTTGAGGAAATAAACGAGATTTTCAAACAGCTGCTCGTGCGAAATGCCGCTGTAGGCGTCGAGCAGGCTTTGCAGCTCGGCGGGGGTGTAGCTTTCGTCCCAACCCGGCAGGTGCAGGTCGTGGGGATCGAGCGCCATGAGCTCTTCGTGGTTGTAGGAGAGCGCGTTGGAGCCGTCGGGCGCCTCGGTGTGCAGATTGGTGCGGAGCCAGTCAAACACGGGCATAAAATTGTAGCAGATGCATTTTACGCCTGCTTGCCCAAGATTTCGGATGGTTTCTGCGTAGTTTGCGATATAACGGTCGCGCGTGGGACGGCCAAGCTTGATGTCCTCGTGGACGGGAACGCTTTCAATGACCTCCATCTCAAGCGCGTTCGCCTCGCAAAGCGATTTGAGACGCAGGATGCGATCCATGGGCCATACTTCGCCCACGGGGATGTCGTAAACGGCGGTGACAACACCGCTCATGCCGGGGATCTGACGGATATAGGGCAGCGGAATGCTGTCACCCTCACCGTACCAGCGAAACGTCATTTTCATGGTCGTGTTCCTTTCTGTATATCTTTTATAATTTTAAAAAATCCTTGATGTTGGTGTAGCAGACCTGCTCCATGAGGTTCTTTGCCTGTCCAATATCATATTCACCGCGCTCGACGTAACCGCCAACGAGGTCGGCGAGGATGCGGCGGAAGAAATCAAAGCGCGCGTAGCTTGCAAACGAGCGGCTGTCGGTGAGCATACCGAGGTTGGTGCCGAGAGCTGCGTATTCGGCAACCGTTTCGAGCTGCTTGCGAATGCCCAGCACCGTGTCATTGAACCACCACGCCGCGCCAACGCGGACGTTGCGGAAGGCACCCGAGAGGGTAGCCAGAGCGGGCGCAACCGACGGATTGAGGGTGTAGAGCACTGTTTTGGGGAGTGCGTTTCTGCTTTGCAGGGTGTCGAGGAAGACCACCAGAGCGTCGGTGTCGACCTCGCCGCGCATGATGTCAAAGCCCGAATCACGCCCCGTTATGGGGAGCATTGCGCTGTTGACACAGCGGAAGGTTGCAAAATGAAGCTGCATTACCATGTCCTCCTTTGCGTAAAGCGAGGCAAGGTAGCAGAGCAGGTGCGAGGAGAGCTGTCTCTTCTCGGTGTCGCTTAAGGTGTCGCGGCGTGCAAAAAGCTCGGCGGCAACAGCCTCGCCGCAGTCGGGCAGGGGCAAAAAGTCCATACCGTGGTCGGCAATGCGGCAGTCCTTGGAGCGGAAATAGGCAACTCGGTCGGCAAGCGCGGCTTTCAGATCATCCAGTGTGTCGATCTTCGTGTTGCATACCGTTTCGAGTTTTCCAAGCTCGTCCGCATCCATTGCAAGCAGCTTGTCGGGGCGGAATGTGGGGCGCACCTGCGTGTTGCCGTAGTCACCGTGGGCATCAAGGGCGGCGGTGGCATCGTCGGTGGTAGCGATATACTCCACCTTGAACTTTTGGAGAATGTCGCGTACCGTCATGCTTTTCAGTTGTTTGTTGGCGGCGTCCAGAATGCGGTCGGCACTCTCGGCGCAAAGCGGCTCGGTGATGCCAAAGAGGATCCTCAATTCCATCTGCGTCCAGTAGTAGAGCGGATTGCCGCACAGACGTGGGAAAATTTCGGCATATTTGCGATATTTTTCGGTATAGGACGCGTCGCCGGTGATATATTTTTCGTCAACACCGCACAGCCGCATGGCGCGCCATTTGTAGTGGTCACCGCCAAGCCAAAGCTCGCCCAGCTCCGAAAAGCGGTAGTCGCTTTGGATCTCACGTTCGTTGAGATGACAATGGTAGTCGATGATAGGGAGATCCTTTACACCCTCATAAAGCGCAATTGCCGCCGGGGTGGAGAGCAGGACCTCATCCGAAAAAAATGCTTTCATAAAATTTCGTTCCTTTCATATGATCGCCACGCGCTCGCCCTTGGAGCGGTACATGGCAAGGATGAGGCGAATTACCTTTTCGCCCTCGCAGAGATCAATGGGGAAGGGAGTATCGGTGGCAAGGCAGTTGTAAAAATCCTCGATCAGCTCACGGTGGCCTGTGCCCCATTCGCGCTTTCCAACCGCCTCTCCGCGGTCGGGACGCTCAAACAAGGCATTGTTGCAGGTGAGCAGATCGTTTTCTGCCTCCACGATTTCACCCGATGCAAGGCGTACACGCATCAGGACGGGGAAGTCTGTTTCAGCCGAAACAGTTGCGTAAAAGTGGAACACGGTACCGTCCTCGCAGGTAAAGCGCGCCATGGCGGTATCCTCTGTCTCCATTACGTCCGACAGATGATCGGTTGCAATATGCGCTGTAACGTATTTTGGCATCCCGCACACCCATTGCATGATGTCCAGCGTGTGGAGTGCCTGATTGATCATCACGCCGCCGCCTTCCATATTCCACGTTCCGCGCCATTCGGCGGAATTGTAGTAGGCTGCGTCGCGTTTCCATACCACGTTGCCAAAGCCGCCGCGCACGCCGTTTCGTGTCATCTCGTAAAGGCGGCGCATATTCGGTTCGTAGCGGTTTTGGTGGCAGACACCGAGCTGCGCCCGACTGCCGCTTTTGGCACGGTGGATCGTTTCCAACTGCTCGTTTGAAATGCAAAGAGGCTTTTCGCACAGCACGTGAATGTCAAGTCCAAGCGCCTCTGCGCACATTTCTGCGTGCAGGTAGTGCGGTGTGCAGATATGCACGGCGTAGGGCTTTTCGGTCTTCAGCATTTCGCGGTAGTCGGTATAAGCGCGCACATTTTTCAGTTGATATTTTTCAATCGCTTGCTGTGCTTTTTCGGGAAGAACGTCACACAGGGCGCAAATCGTTTGCCCTGCGGCGAGGATCCCCTTGATGTGGTTGCCGCAGATCGCGCCACAGCCGATCAGAGCAACCCGTTTTGCCGATGACATATCAAATCCTCCTTTTTGGAATCGTTTTGATTGCAGATTGTAAAAGTCAAAAGAATCAATATTTATAATACTTTTCGGATTTTTACAATTTCAATTTTTCTCCACTTTTATTGCTTAAATATCGAAATTATCTTACCTTGTCGAAAAACAACCCTTTCGTCACGCTGCGCGTGCCACCTCCCCTTGCACAGGGGAGGCTTTTAAAGAATCATTTGCTACCAAAATGGCTACCTTTTTAAAAGGTAAAGGTATTTTTAGGCTCCCCTGTGCAAGGGGAGCTGTCAGCGTAGCTGACTGAGGGGTTGTTTCGTTTTTTACTTTTACAATCGGCTAGGGATTATTTGTACGTCCCCTCGGTATCCAGCACCACGTCGCAGCCCTCCTTGCGTCTGCCCGTAGCAATGCGCTTTTTGAGCTCGTCGAGGTACTGATCGTCGTCGATCGGAAGGTCAACGGTCTTTCCGAGCCAGGTTGAGAGGAGCATGGAATCCATCAGCTCAACGCCGTTGATACCTTCGGTTCCGTCCACAAACAAGGGCTCCAGTCCCAAAATGGCGTTTGCAAAGTTATTCATGATGCCGGTGTGCTGGGGATTCTTGCCGTCGGTCTCAACGTCAATGACCTCGTGCTTGGGCTCGCCAAAGCCACCCGTGTGTGTTGCGTTGAATTCGCGCTCGGGGGTTTCCAGCTTGTAGAAGGTCAGCTTGTCTCCCTTTTCAAAATCCGCCTCGCAAACCAGCTTTCCGTTGTTTCCGAGGATCTCAAAGCGGTTGGTGCCGGGGGCATCGGCGGTGGAGGTGACAAATACACCCGTCGCGCCGTTTTTGTATTCAAGATAAGCGGTGACATCGTCCTCAACCTCGATGTCATGCCATTTTCCGAAGTGGCAGAAGGTGTGCACACGTGCGGGCATCATGCCGGTGACCCATTGCAACAGGTCGAGCTGGTGGGGGCATTGATTGAAGAGCACGCCGCCGCCCTCTCCGCGCCAGGTCGCGCGCCAGTCGCCCGAATCGTAATAGCTTTGCGAGCGGTACCACGAGGTGATGATCCAGTTGATGCGCTTGATCTCGCCAAGCTCGCCGTTGTGGATCATTTCGTGCATCTTGCGGTAGACGCAGTTGGTGCGCTGGTTGAACATCATGGTAAAGAGTTTATCCGATTTTCTTGCCACGTCGTTCATTTCCTTGACCTGCTTGGTGTAAACGCCTGCGGGCTTTTCGCAAATGACATGAAGCCCCGCGTTGAGGGCATCAATGGAGATGCCGGGGTGCGAATAGTGAGGAACTGCAACGATAACAGCATCGCAGAGCCCTGAAGCGAACATTTCCTTGTAATCGGTGAACGCCTTTACGTTTTCGGCACCCGGGAGTGCGAGGATCGCATCGGTCTTTGCGGGCTTGAGGTCACAGATCGCGGTCAATACGCCGTTTTCGATCTTGCCGTTCAGCAGCTTTTTCGAGTGAGAGGAGCCCATGTTGCCGACTCCGATGATGCCAAATCTTACTTTTTCCATACCTTATTTTCCTCCTCGTGATAGCCCAGCTCTGTGAGCGTTTGCTTGAGATTTGTGACGGCGCAATCAAAAGCGTCGTCGGAGTTGTCAAAATGAAGTCCCGTATTCAGCTTGTGGCTGTCGATGCGGGCGTAAGCCTGAAAGATGTGCAGGTGCGGCTCGACCGTTAAGAATACCGTGCGGTCGGTTGCGGCGTCCACGCGGCGCAAGATCTCCATGTACTGTCCGTCGCCCATGCCGCAGGGAACGATGCATTTTTCGGCAAAGCGCGCGTCCTTGATGTGGAGATATTCCAACGAGGGGAGCGTTGCCTCAATGCCCGCGATGGGATCTTGATCGTTCATGACGTAATTGGCGGCGTCAAAAATACCGCGCAGGGTGGGGAGGGAGGTTAAGAGATCCGCCACCTCCCGTGGGTTTTGTCCGTATATTTTGGATTCGTTTTCGTGGCAAAGCGTAATGCCCGCGCGTTCTGCCTCCTTGAGCAGGGCTGTCATGCGGCGCAAAACCTCGTCGCGGCATTCGGCAAGGCGATCCTGCCCCACGAAAAAGCTGAACATACGCATATTTTTGGTGCCGAGGATCTCGCAGGCGCGGATCGCGCGGCGGAAATCGGCAAGGTGTTCCTCAAAGGGCTTATCGATATCAAATTTTCCGATGGGAGATCCGAGCGACGACACGCCAATGCCGTTTTCCTTTAAGGTATTGGCGATTTCAAAAAGCTCGGCGTCGGTTTTTCCAACGATGCTGCCGTCGGCATTTCTGGGCTCAATGTAACGCACACCGTTGCGCTTGAGGGCTTTGATCTGCCCATCGAGACTGTCGGATGCTTCATCCGCAAATGCTGAAATCAAAAACTGTGCCATATGATGATTCTCTCTTTTTTATTTGATGATGGGGCGCAGGTGCGCAAAGCTCTTTTGCATCTCTCCCAAAGGATCGGGTCTGTTGGCGGCGTTGTCCTGCTCAACGAGGACGTTCTCAACGCCAACCTGCTTGCAGGCTTCATAGATGGCTTTGAAATCCAGCGTGCCCTCACCGCAGGGGCAGATCGAGCGTTTTTCATCGTTTGCCATATCCTTGAAGTGGATATTGGTCAAACGGTTGCCGCCGATCTTTTGGATGTATTCGATTGCCGAATGTCCCGCATACTCTACCCAATAGGTGTCAAGGATGAAATCCCAATCGGGACATCTTTCCAGCATCAAGCTGTAAAGATCGGTGTCGGTATCGGCGATCTTGTCAAATTCAAAAGCGTGGTTGTGATACGCAAAGGTCAACCCCGCGTCCCGGATCTTTTTGACGGGCTCTGCGATCGTGCGGAAGAATTGCTCGACTTTTTCGGCCGTGTCGCGCAACTCTCCGGGGAGATAGCCAAGGCCTATCACGGGAGAACCGAAGATCAGGTGCTCGCGGATCAATCTGTCGGTGTCATTGATGAGGTCGTTGTAAGGGACGTGGGTACAAACGATCTTCATTCCCGTGTCGTCCACGATCTCCTTCAGCTCGTGCGGATCGATCGGGCCCGCACCCGAAAGCTGAACGTTTTCATAGCCCATATCGGCAAGCTTTCCAAATGTCGCGCGGATATCGGCGGGGGTCTGCATCAGATTGCGGACCGAATACAGCTGTGCACCAAGTTTCATGTGTTGTTTCCTACCTTTCGGTTTTTTAGTTCCTCCTCATTATATACTCTTTTTTTGAAAAAATCAATAGATAATCTTGTATTAGATATTGCAATTATTGCTCTTTTGTGATAAAATAAAGGAGAAGTATAGGGAGGTGCGCGTATGAATCGCTTCTACACTCGAAAATATTTGAATGTGACCTGCTTTCATTCCTACACGCCTGAACCGAAGCAGGACCTTTTTGAGCGTCACTGTCACGATTATTTTGAAATCCTTTATGTGGTACGCGGGGAAGGAAAATACGTGGTGGAGGGAGTGGAATATCCCTTGAAGCCACAAACTTTGCTGCTCACGCGTCCGTATGAATTTCACTACGTCTGTCCCGACGTAAGCAGTGAATACGAACGGTACATCCTGCATTTTGAGCTTTCGGCACTCATTGATTCCGCCGCGTTTCTGTCGATCCTGCAAAGCGGTTCCGGGGCGGGGCACGGCGTTTATTTCCCTGCCGAAAGCCTGACCGATACTGTGCGTTCGGTCTTTTCCGAAATCGATCTTGCCTGCGAAATGTTTGCGAATTCCTCGCACCGTGCCGCACGCGAAGAAACGATGGTGCGCGCCGATCTCACACGTTTACTCTTCTTTTTGTCGCAAGCAAAGCCCGAAACGGTGTCCTCGGACGATGAAAACATCGTTACGCGTGTGATTTCTCATATCAATCAAAATCTCACTCGTGAGATCTCGCTTGACGAGCTGGCACAGCAATTTTTTGTCAGTAAATATTATCTTTGTCATGCTTTTCGCAAGCAGACCGGTGTGTCGGTCTTTACCTATATCAACACCAAGCGCATTGCCATGGCACAGCAACTTCTGGCAAATGGCGAGCCCGCCACCTCGGTCGCCTACGCGGTGGGATACAGCACCTATTCCTCCTTTTACCGTGCCTTCTGCAAGCAAACAGGACACCCGCCCGCGCATAAGAGATGAGGACGCGTTTTTTCGTGGGGACGCGTTTTGTGGGGGGCTTTTGGTAAAAGCCCCCCACGCCCCCCAAAACTTTCAAAAAAAGGTTATATGGATATTATGGGGTGTCGCACCCACCGCAGTACAATCGGCAACCGCACAACACCGTATGACAATGTACGAATGAAATTTTTAGCCGATTGTAAAAGTCAAAAAAGGAACAAAGATGAAAGCCCCCAAAAAGTCACCTTCGCACCTTCCACGTGTCATCCTGAGCGAAGCGAACCCTTTACGTGTCATCCTGAGCGGAGGGCGAAGCCCGTAGTCGAAGTTTTGCGGAATGGAGCGTAGCGGAATAGAGCAAAACCTAGGAGCGAAGCGACGACGGGATCTACTTCATGGCTTCGTTTT
>JAFTXB010000258.1 GCA_017461825.1 Clostridia bacterium | reverse complement strand
TTTCTACTCCTCTGTTTGCTGACGAAGCATAACAAATAAGCGAACACCGGTACCTGTACGATTCGGGTGCCGGTGCTTTTGCGAGAAACTAAAAAATACAATTTAGGAGATCATGAAATGATACCGACACCAAAGGAAGCATTTGAACTATTAAAGGAATATAACAAGGGCGAGTTTCACCTAAAGCACGGAAGGACGGTCGGCAGTGTGATGCGCTGGTTTGCCGAAGAGCTCGGCTACGGTGATGAAGCCGATTTTTGGGAGACGGTCGGTATTTTGCACGACCTTGATTTTGAACTGTATCCCGATCGGCACTGTATCAAGGAACAGGAGCTTTTACGGACGCACGGAGTAGATGAGAGTATCGTGCACGCTACGGCAAGCCACGGTTATGCGTTGACCGTGGATATTAAGCCCGAGCACGAAATGGAAAAGGTGCTTTACGCTGTGGACGAGCTGACAGGTCTTATTGGCGCGGTCGCTTTGATGCGACCGTCAAAAAGTGTTTTGGATCTGGAAGTGAAGTCTGTAAAGAAAAAATATAAGAATTTGAATTTTGCCGCAGGCTGTTCGAGAGAAGTGATCGAACGGGGCGCGGAAATGCTTGGCTGGACGCTGGATGAACTTGTTGAGAAAACGATCCTTGCTATGCGCTCATTTGAAAAGGAGACTTAAAATGGACTGCACTAACGAACGCAGAAAAATATATTTAGATAACGCCGCAACTACGAAAATGAGCGAAGCGGCAATTAAAGCAATGTTGCCGTATATGGACGGTATATACGGAAATCCGTCAAGCCTGCATTCCGTAGGTCAGGAGGCAAACGAGGCCTTGACGAGCGCCCGGGAGAG
Organism: Clostridia bacterium; assembly: GCA_017461825.1. Lineage (GTDB taxonomy): Bacteria > Bacillota > Clostridia > Oscillospirales > CAG-272 > UMGS1865. The sequence continues at coordinate 2,632 of JAFTXB010000258.1, read as the reverse complement.
GATCGCAAAGATTCTCGGATGTGAGCCGAGAGAGATCACATTCACCTCGGGCGGTAGCGAAGCAGACAATCAGGCGATCATTTCCGCCGCGCGTCTCGGTGAGAAGAAGGGAAAGAAGCACATTATTTCCACTGCTTTTGAGCACCATGCGGTTCTGCACACGCTCAACAAGCTTGAAAAAGAGGGCTTTGAGATCACGCTTTTGGACGTTCACGAAAACGGACTGATTACGGCGGAGCAGGTGCGGAATGCCATCCGTGAGGATACCTGCCTTGTCACAATGATGTACGCCAATAACGAGATCGGCACGGTTCAGCCTATTGCCGAGATCGGTGCGGTTTGCCGTGAAAAAGGCGTACTCTTCCATACCGATGCCGTTCAGGCGGTCGGACATTTGCATATCAACGTAAAGGAACAAAATATTGATATGCTCTCCTTGTCTGCTCACAAATTTCACGGTCCCAAGGGTGTAGGCGTTCTGTGTGCAAGAAAAGGCATATTGCTGACCAATCTGATCGAGGGCGGTGCGCAGGAAAGAGGAAAGCGTGCAGGTACCGAAAACATTCCCGCTATTATGGGTATGACGGCGGCGCTTGAGGAAGCTTGTGCCAAGATCGACGAAAATGCCGTTAGACTCACCGTACTCCGTGATAAGCTGATCGTTGGTCTTTCTCAGATCCCGCATTCTGTACTCAACGGAGATTACGGGCATAGGCTACCGTCAAACGTCAGTTTTTGCTTTGAGGGCATCGAGGGCGAATCGCTCCTTCTGCTTCTCGACGATAAAGGAATTTGTGCTTCCTCGGGCTCAGCCTGCACCTCTGGCTCGCTTGATCCGAGCCATGTGCTTCTCGCCATCGGCAGAGTTCACGATATTGCCCACGGCTCGTTGCGGCTCTCTTTGTCGGAGGAAAATACCGAGGAGGAAATTGATTACACTATTAAGGCAGTCAAAGAGGTTGTAGCATACTTGCGCGGTATTTCGCCCATCTGGCGCGACCTTGTCAACGGCAAAAAGGAATTTATTACAAAGTGAGGTTATAAAAATGGCATTATACAGTGAAAAGGTTATGGATCATTTCCGCAATCCTCGCAACGTAGGCGTGATCGAAAACGCAGACGGTGTAGGCGAGGTCGGCAATGCAAAATGCGGAGATATTATGAAAATTTATTTAAAGATCGAAAACGATACTATCGTTGACGTAAAATTTGAGACTTTCGGTTGCGGCTCTGCAATCGCATCCAGTTCTATGGCGACCGAGCTGATCAAGGGCAAACCCGTATCCGAGGCGTTAGCATTGACCAACAAAGCCGTTGTGGAAGCTCTTGATGGTCTTCCCGCGCATAAGCTCCATTGTTCGGTGCTTGCAGAGGAAGCCATCAAGGCGGCACTCAAGGATTACTACGACAAAAACGGTATCGAATACGATCACACGCTGTTCCCGGATTGCGCGAGCTGCGGACATTGTTGCGAAACGTGATGAAAGCTCTAATTGCCATGAGCGGCGGCGTGGACAGCAGTGTTGCAGCGTATCTGATAAAAAGTCAAGGATACGATTGCATTGGCTGTACAATGAAGCTTTACCATAATGAGGACGTCGGTATTTCACGCAGTCGCACCTGTTGTTCTCTTGACGACGTAGAGGATGCGCGGAGCGTTGCTTACAAGATCGGTATGCCGTATTATGTTTTCAATTTCTCCGATGGCTTCCGCGAGAAGGTGATAGAGAAATTTGTGCGAAGCTATGAGTCGGGAGCAACTCCCAACCCGTGTATTGATTGCAATCGATATATGAAGTTTGATAAGCTCTATGAACGGGCGCGGATCCTCGGTTGTGAGTATATCGTCACGGGGCATTACGCAAGGATAGAGTATAACGGCGAGAGATATATTTTGAAAAAGGCACTTGACGAAACCAAGGATCAAAGCTACGTACTGTATTCCTTGACGCAAGAGCAACTTTCCCACATTCTCTTTCCACTTGGAAATATGAAAAAAACCGAGGTGCGGAAGATTGCGGAGAAAAACGGCTTTATCAATGCGGAAAAGCCGGACAGTCAGGATATTTGCTTTGTTCCAAACGGAAAATACGCGGAGTTCTTGGAATATTACACAGGGAAAAGCTATCCCGCAGGAGATTTTCTTTCTACGGATGGGGCAGTTTTAGGAAAACATAAGGGGATTATCCGATACACGGTAGGACAGCACAAGGGGCTTGGTATTTCGACAGAGGAGCCTTTGTATGTCAAGGAGATCCATACGGAAGAAAATACGGTAACGCTATGTAAGGAGCAGGAGCTATACAGCAGGGAAGTCATCGTTCGTGATTTTAGCTGGATATCGGGCGTGGCACCGAGGGGCGAAATTCGTTGTAAAGCAAAGGTTCGCTATCGCCAAAAGGAGCAGTGGGCAACGGTAACGCCGATAGGTGAAACCAGCGTGAAGCTCGTATTTGACGAACCGCAACGTGCCACAACACCCGGACAAGCGGCGGTACTGTATGACGGCGATATTGTTTTCGGCGGCGGAACCGTCGTGAAATAATCGTTTGACAAAGGAAAATACAATGAAACTGACAGAAATTCTGAACAACGGGAAGCTATCGCTTTCTTTTGAGGTGTTTCCACCTAA
>JAFTXB010000257.1 GCA_017461825.1 Clostridia bacterium | reverse complement strand
TTCAGGGCTTTCGGTACGTGCATTTGGTAGAATATCCCTTTGACAGTGTTGACATTGACGGAATTCGCGCCGTTGTTGTTCATTCCGACATCAAGCGTACCGGACGGTTTGTATGTGGAAATGAAAAGATCAATCAGCTTTACCACAACGTGATTTGGGGTCAAAAAAGCAATTATTTGGATATTCCAACCGATTGTCCGCAACGAGATGAGAGATTGGGATGGACGGGCGATGCACAGATCTTTTGCCGTACCGCGGCAATCAATTTGGATGTGGAGCACTTTTTTGCCAAGTGGCTTGGAGATATGGCGCTGGAGCAAACGCCAAAGGGGGCTATACAAAGAGTGGTTCCCGATTGCTTTCGACATTCTGATCGGCATATTTCCGCCGCGTGGGGGGATGACGCCTGCATTATACCGTGGGAGATCTACTTGGCTTACGGCAATGTTTCTTTGCTGCGCAAGCATTTCCCAATGATGAAAAAGTGGGTAGACTATTTACACGGAGTTGGACCGAAAGAATTTCTGTGGTTGGGTGGAAAACATTTTGGCGATTGGCTTGCTATGGATGGAGATTCAAATCTTGGCTATGGAGCTACATCAAACGATTTGATCGGCAGTGCTTTTTACGCTTATTCAACCGGCTTGTTGATCAAGGCGGGGGAGCAATTGGGATATGATATGACCGAGTATCGAGCATTATACCGAAAAGTTCGGGATGCTTTTCGTCAGTATTTTATGGAGGACGGCTTTCCCAAAGCCGAGCTGCCTTTTGTGTATGACGAGGAGCAGTATACCAATATGAGCCGTGCCGATCGCCCACGTTGCGGAATGACGCAAACTGCCTTGGCGCTGATTTTGCATTTCGGACTTTGTGAGGTGTATGAACGGGAGGCGCTTGCCGACAGGTTGGTCGGGATGATTCGAGAAAACGGAATGCGAATGACTACAGGATTTGTGGGAACGCCCTATCTTCTCCATGCGCTTTCGGAGAATGGGTATCACGATATCGCATACGCATTGTTGATGCAGGAACGAGCACCGTCGTGGTTGTATTCCGTTGCACATGGTGCAACTACCATGTGGGAGCATTGGGACGGTATTCGTGAGGACGGAAGTTTTTGGAGTGAAACCATGAATTCCTTTAATCATTATGCATACGGTGCGGTCTTTGATTGGATCTTTGGTGTTTCTTGCGGTATAACACCTACAGAAAACGCCCCCGGATACAGGGAAGTAACAATTGCACCGAGACCGAACAAGTGTTTGGGATTTGTTGATGCCTCGATTGATACGAGAAACGGAAAGATTCGTGTTCATTGGTATTATAAGAGGGATGATATATATTATGAGATTGAAATTCCGAACGGCGTGATTGCGCACATAAACTTGCCATCAGGGCACACAGAGTTGCTTGGACAAGGAATTTATCATTTTGTTGAGCCTGCTGAAAGAACGGCTCCGTACTTTAAATCCAATTGATTAACATTATAGAAAATAAAAAAGCATCCAAGCACATTTTTGTTTGGATGCTTTTTGACCCTATAATAAAGACTATTGGTTATAGCTACACCGTACAAACGACATTCTTACCTCCCTTTTTTTGTAAACGTTTTTGAAAGGGGTGTGGGGAAAACTTTTTTCAAAAAGTTTTCCCCACAAAACCTTATTCACTTTTTTTCCGTTCCAAAAATTCTTCGTAGGTGCCCGAGAAGTCGGTGATACCTTCGGGGGTAATTTCGATGATACGGTTGGCAACCGTGTTGACAAGCTCATAGTCATGCGAGGTAAAGATGACGTTGCCTTTAAAGTTGGCAAACCCATGGTTGACCGCGCTGATCGATTCGAGGTCGAGGTGGTCGGTGGGCTGGTCGAGAAGCAGGAAGTTCGAGCCAAACAGCATCATGCGCGCAAACATACAGCGTACCTTTTCGCCGCCCGAGAGGACGTTTACGGGCTTGAACACGCTGTCATTTGAAAAGAGCATCCTACCGAGAAATCCGCGCAGATAGGTTTCGGTGGTCTCTTTGGAATACTGTGCCAGCCAGTCGATAATGCTGAGTGTGCAATCGTTGAAATACGCCGTGTTGTCGTGGGGGAAGTAGGATTTTGTAATGCTGACACCCCATTTAAAATCACCCGCATCGGGCGTGTCCTCTTCCATCAAAATTTTGAAGAGGGCAGTGATCGCCATTTCGTTTCCGATCAAAGCGATCTTTTCATCGTGCCCCACCATAAAGGAGAGATTTTGAAAGAGCGGCGTTCCGTCGTCAAGGCTTTTGGAAAGTCCGTTGACAAACAGAATGTCCTTGCCCGCCACGCGATCCATATCAAATCCGATAAAGGGATAGCGGCGGCTGGACGCGGGGAGTTCCTCCACCGAAAGCTTATCAAGGAGTTTACGGCGCGAGGTCGCTTGACGGGATTTGGATTTGTTAGCCGAGAAACGCGAGATAAACGCTTGTAATTCGCGGATCTTTTCCTCGGCGCGCTTGTTTTGTTGCTTGATCATACGCTGGATCAGCTGGCTCGATTCGTACCAGAATTCGTAGTTGCCCACGTACATTTTGATGCCGTTGTAGTCGATGTCAACGATGTTGGTACAAACGTCATTGAGAAAGTGGCGGTCATGCGAGACCACGAGAACCGTACCGAAATAATCGGCAAGAAAATCCTCCAGCCACATAATGGCGTCAATGTCAAGACCGTTTGTCGGCTCGTCGAGCATGATGATGTCGGGGTTGCCGAACAGCGCCTGCGCCAGCATCACCTTCACCTTTTCGCTCTCTTTTAAGGTCGACATTTCATCATAGAGCTGATCGTCGGTCATGCCAAGCCCTTGAATGAGGCGCGAGATCTCGGACTCTGCCTCCCAGCCGTTCATTTCGGCAAATTCTGCCTCCAACTCAGACGCGCGGAGTCCGTCCTCTTCGGTAAATTCCTCTTTTTCGTAGATCGCGTCCTTTTCCACCTTCACGTCATAGAGCTTTTTGTTGCCCATCATCACGGTGTCAAGAACCGTGTAGGCATCAAAAGCAAAGTGATCCTGACGGAGCACCGACATCCGCACCGTTTCGGGGATCGACACCTCGCCCGTGGAGGGCTCAAGCTCCCCGCAAAGGATCTTCAAAAACGTGGATTTGCCCGCGCCGTTTGCACCGATAATGCCGTAGCAGTTTCCTGGCGTAAATTTGAGGTCAACATCCTTAAACAAAAGCTGACCGCCAAAATGAAAGCTTAAATTTGAAATGGTAATCATTTGAAACCGTCCTTTTTTGAAACTATCTTTATTATTGTACCATACAATCCCCGCAATTGCAAGTCAAAAGCGATTTTTTATTGAGAAAAATCAACTTTTCCAGCAAATACTCTTGACGAAAGCGCATTTTTTGTTTATAATATAATGTATTAGCAAGTTAAAGTATGAAACTGAAAGGAAGATGCCGACATGAGAGTTGTGGTAAAAGTAGGAACGTCCACTTTGGCGCACAGTACGGGACGCTTGAATATCCGTCGCGTGGAATCGCTCTGCCGTGTGCTCAGCGATCTGAAAAACAGCGGAAATGAGGTCATTTTGGTTTCGTCGGGTGCCATTGGCATGGGCGTGGGCAAGCTCTTGCTCAAAGAGCGTCCCCGAGACATTCCCACAAAGCAAGCGGCGGCAGCCGTGGGGCAGTGCGAATTGATGTATACCTATGACAAGCTGTTTTCGGAGTACCATCACACCGTCGCGCAGATCCTGCTCACAGGCTCGGATTTCCGCCATGACGACCGCTACCACAATTTCCAAAACACCATGCGCCGTTTGCTCGAGCTGGATGCTTTGCCAATCATCAACGAAAACGATACCATTGCCACCGACGAGATCAAGGTGGGGGATAATGACACCCTTTCCGCAATGGTCGCGGTCAGCATTGGAGCCGACCGATTGATCCTCATGTCCGACATCGACGGACTGTACACAGCCGACCCGCACAAGGATCCCAACGCCAAGCTGATTCCTGAAGTGAATGCCATCACGCCCGAGATCGAGGTGCTGGCAGGCGGAGAAGGGTCAAGCCTCGGCACGGGCGGCATGAGAACCAAGCTTCACGCCGCCAAGCTCTGCATGGATGCTGGCTGTGAAATGGTGATCATGAACGGCGAGACCCCCACACTTCTGTACGACCTTTTCGACGGAAAACCCGTTGGAACAAGATTCTTTTCAAAAAAGTAAAAAGGAAAGTAGATAATGTATCAAAAAAACGAATGTGAAGCCTTGTTGGATAAGCTCCTTCCGTTTGCCGAGGAGCAGCTGAAAAAGCATGGGGAATACTATCCTTTCGGTGCCGTTCCCTTAAATGACGGAACAGTGGAATTAACAGGTACTTATGACGGAAACGAACACCCCGAATCAACCGAGGTGATTCGATCATTGATCGAGATTCACAAAACACTTGCCAAAG
>JAFTXB010000021.1 GCA_017461825.1 Clostridia bacterium | reverse complement strand
GACAGTTGACACCCGTCTCACGTACGCGCGCCTTTGTAAACTTGCATGCGGGATATTTGCTGCACGCATAGAAGGTTCCGAACTTTCCGCTTCTGAGCACCATATCGGATCCGCATTTTTCGCACTTGAAATCTGCAATGACTGGTTCCTTTTTGGCAACCTCTTCTTTTTCCTCTCCGTCAGCGGGAGCGGCGGTCAAGGGATTGGTATTGCGGCAGGTGGGATAGTTGGGACAAGCGGCAAATTTACCGAAGCGTCCGTTACGGACGACCATGCGGCTTCCGCATTTGTCACAAATGATGTCGGTCTACTCGGGCGGAAACTCAATGCTCTTTTCACCGATGTTCTTTTCAGCCGTCTCGAGCTGCTTGGAAAAATCGTCCCAGAAGCGATTTAACACGTTGAGCATGGTTTCGTTGCCGTTTTCGATCTCGTCGAGCTCATTTTCCATTTCAGCCGTAAAGCCGTAATCGACGATCGACGCGAAATTCTCCATCATCAGCTTGTTTGTAACTTCTCCCAAAGGTGTGGGCACAAACGCCTTTCCCTCGCGCTTGACATAGCTGCGATTAAGGATGGTGGCGATAATGGTAGCGTAGGTACTGGGTCTTCCGATGTCCAGATCCTTGAGCATCTGGATCAGCGACGCGTCGTTATACCGTACGGGCGGTTCGGTAAAGTGCTGATTGAGGTTGGCATCATCCGCCCTCAGCTCCTGCCCTTGCTTGAGCTCGGGCAATCGGATATCCTTGACCTCGGCAGGGTCGTCGGCACTCTTTGCGGTATCCTCCTCGCTCTGCTCGTAAACAGCCATATATCCGGGGAACTTGACCGAATATCCGCTGGTGCGGAAGATATATCCGTTACAAATAAAATCAATGGAAATGGTATCCAAAACAGCAGATTCCATCTGGCTTGCGATAAAGCACTCCCAAATGAGCTTATAGAGCTTGAACTGATCGCCCGTGAGCTGACGGCGGATGCGCGCCGGCTCGAGATCGACACGCGCGGGACGAATCGCCTCGTGCGCATCCTGCGCGCCTGCCTTGGATTTGAATACGCGGGGTGTCTCGGGGCAGTAGCTGTCGCCATACTTTTGCTTGATAAACTCACGCGCCGCATCCTGCGCGTCTGCCGAAATGCGGACCGAGTCGGTACGCATGTAGGTGATAAGACCCTGTGTGCCGCCAAACTCGGAGCCGAGGTTGACACCTTCGTAAAGCTCCTGCGCAACCCTCATGGTGCGCTGTGACTGAAAGCCCAGCTTGCGGAACGCCTCCTGTTGCAGGGACGACGTGGTAAAAGGGGCGGCGGGCGTTTTGTGCTTTGCTGCTTTTTTCAGCGAGTGAACCGAATAGAGGTTTCCGTTTACGGCATTTGCCACAGCCTGCGCCTCTGCTTCGTTATTCAGCTTCATCTTTCCGTTGGTATCGCCCCAGAAATGCACGACAAAGCTTTTGCCGTCGGTGCTGTAGAGTGTAGAGTCAATTGACCAATACTCCACGGGAACAAAGGAACGGATCTTTTCCTCGCGCTCAACAATGATGCGGGTTGCAACCGACTGTACGCGCCCTGCGCTGAGTCCGCTCTTGACGTTTTTCCAAAGCAGGGGGCTGAGCTTATATCCGAGGATACGGTCGAGGATACGACGTGTTTGCTGAGAATTGACCAAATTCATGTCGATCTGTCTCGGGGCTTTGATCGCCGCTTTGACAGCGGTCTTTGTTACCTCATTGAAACAGATCCTCTGCGTTTTCTCAACGGGAATTCCAAGAGCCGCAGCGAGGTGCCACGCAATCGCCTCGCCTTCGCGGTCAGGGTCGGTTGCGAGGAATATCTTATTTGCCGCCTTGGCTTCTTTTTTGATCTCCTTGATGAGATCGCCCTTGCCGCGGATATTGATATAATGCGCGTCGAAATCGTGCTCGATGTCAACGCCAAGAGAGCTTTTGGGCAGATCTCTCACGTGTCCGATCGAAGCGATCACCTTATAGTTGGTTCCCAGATACCCCTTTACGGTCAATGCCTTTGAGGGAGACTCCAAAATAACCAGATTGTTTGCCATGTGTAATTCCTTTCTTTGAACAGGATCGTATATGCACTAAGTTTTTGTATACAGAGCACCCGGCAGCTTTTGAACCAATCCCAAGATCTCAAGCATTGTAAGTGCCGCTATGATCTCACCGTAAGAATATTCCAGCCCACTCAGCGAGTCAAGAGAGACCGCGAGGTCATCGGGCATTGTCCTCAATATCGCCTGTTGGACAGGAGACAGCGAGGAAAACACCTCATCCGGAGTTTGTTCTTTGGGTTGTTTTTGGATGTTTTTGTCTGTCGGTTGCGTTTTTTCAACATTTTTTAAAGTTTGAGAAACCGATTTTGATGTCCTATGAGCAGGCCGTCCTCGGCGAAGAGGCGGTATCTCACAGAGTGATGCAGCCTCGGCTTCTTTGTTTTCGGGCTGTGTCAGCTCGATCACGCCAAGCTGATCCAAATAGTGTAGATCTGCCCGGAGCACCTCATCCGCCTTTAACAGCCGTTCGGGGCACAAAGTCTTTGCGTAAGAATACTGAAACGGCGCCAAAATATCCTTTGCGCAAACCGCCACCTTAGCACCGTCACGCAAAAGCCCGTTGGAGCCCTCCGCCGCGCGGTTGCCCACATTGGCGGGAACCGCAAAAACGAGCTTTCCCTGTGATATGGCATCCTTTGCCGTGATCAGGGATCCGCTCCCAAGCCCCGCCTCCACAACCACCGTTGTCCGTGAAAGTCCGCTGATAAGGCGGTTTCGCGTAGGAAAATGATAATGATTCGGAGGTGTTCCCGGTGAGTACTCGGATAGCAGAAGACCGTGCTGTTCGATCTCACGCATCAGCTCTCGATGATGCTGCGGATATACCCGATCGAGTCCGCAGCCGAGGATAGCAACCGTATTGCCCTCGCCCTTGATCGCCGCCGCGGCGCAAACACCGTCGATCCCCGCCGCCATTCCGCTGACGACAACGGCTCCGACGCGCGCAAGCTCATATGCTATTCTATACGCATTTTGCAATCCGTATGCGCTCATGCGCCTGGTTCCCACCATACCGACCGTTAAACGCTCCTTAAAATTCAACAGCGTTCCCTTATAATATAGCATCACAGGTGGTCGCGCGAGCTCTCTCAGCTGTGCCGGGAACAGCTCATCGGTATAGAGCAGCATCCCGATGCCAAGCTTTTCGCATTGCTCCAGTATATTGGATGCCCGAGCCAGATTTTTATCCGCCAGTCTTTTCAGCGTTTTTTCCGCGATCTCGGGAATACGCTCCAGCTCCGATTCCTCGGTGTTAAAGATCTCATACGGTGATTTATACAACTCGATCAACCGTTTAAAATCCCTGCTGCCTGCTCCCAACGCCTCGGAAAGCCATATCCAGAACAGCTTATCACCCGATCTCATCCCGGTGCTCCTTTCCTTTGATACTTTTTTTACCGTCCGATCTTTTGCGCGAATTCCCACATCAAAAGCGATGCCGCCACTGCCGCGTTAAAGGATTCCGCGCGGTCGGTCATGGGGATCATCACGCAAGCATCGCATGCGGCAACCGTTTCCTCGGTCAAGCCATGCCCCTCGTTGCCGATGACGACACAATCGCCCGCTTGGATGGGAAAGCGTCCCAGCGTTTGCGCGCGCCCGTCCAATGCCGCCGCAAAGACGCGTCTGTCGGAAAAGCGCAATCCTTTAATTGCTGCCGCGAGATCGGCAACGCGGTCGATGGGCTGATTGAAGAGGGTTCCCATAGAAGCTCTGACAGCCTTTGGGTGGTAAATATCCGCGCAATCGGCGCTGACGATCAATCGGTCAACACCGATCGCCGCCGCGCTTCGGATGATCGCTCCGATATTGGACGGATCTCTGACCGATTCAAGGAGCACGATCTGCTCGTTTTTCATGCTCAAAAAATCGGCGCTATTAGATATTGTAATGTTTTTTTGTAATTTGTCAATATATTTTGCGCAACAAATGATGCCTTCGGGCGATTTTTCTTCAGAAATTTTATCAAAAAGGTCATCTGAGAGGATCACAACGCGTCCTTCGCCCTCAAAAGCCTGAAAAAGCCCCTTCTCTGCCGCGAGCGTTTGAACGGCGTTCTGTCGGGATTCCTTGATGAAAACCGTTTGGAGTTCCACCCCATTTTTGACCGCCTCGCAAAACAGCTTGACACCGTCAAAGCGAAAGCTTTTGGTCGCCTCACGCGCTTTTCGGTCTGTCAATTTACACAGCTCGACCACCGCGCGGTTCTGCCTGGAGCGTATCACCTCGCTGCTCCATTCCACAAAAATCCCCTCCTTTTGCGCTTTTTTGGGCATTTTACAAGCCCTTCCGAAGTTCTCTATCTATGACAAAAACCCGATGATTCCATCGGGTTTTCGATTGTTTGCATCAAAGAGCGGCCTTTGCCTGTGCCGCGAGTGCCGCAAATGCTTCCTTATCGGAAACAGCGATCTCAGCCAGCATCTTACGGTTGAGGTTGACACCCGCCATCTTCAAGCCATGCATGAAGGTGGAGTAGTTCATTCCGTTCATCTTTGCGGCGGCGGAAATTCTGGTGATCCAGAGAGAACGGAAGTCTCTCTTCTTCATCTTTCTGCCTGCGAATGCATAGTTGCCGCTCTTCAGAACAGCTTGCTTTGCCATCTTGAAATGCTTGGATTTTGCACCCCAATAGCCCTTAGCGGCCTTGAGTGTGGACTTTCTTCTCTTGCGCGTCATCATTGCGCCCTTAACTCTTGCCATTTTTCAATTCCTCCGTTTCTCTTATTTCACCAAGTTCTTCAGGTTTTCAGCCATCTTACCCTGCACCATTGTGCTGGAACGCAGATGTCTGAGTCTCTTTGCGCTCTTGTTACCGGTCTTATGACGGTGAGAGCTGTGGAACATTTTTACCTTGCCGTTGGCGGTAACGGTAAATCTCTTGGCAGAAGCCTTATGTGTCTTGATCTTTCCCATTTTAAAAACTCCTTTTCTCATTGTCGGCATTTGGATGATGCCGAGCTTCTATCGTACGCACCGCCTCTGCGATGCTTGCTTCGGTTCGCGTGCCGAATTATTTGGCTTTGACAGGTGAGATCACCATGCTCATGAATCGTCCGTCAAGCACAGGCTTTTTGTCCACCGTGCCTGCCCCCTCGCATGCCGCCTCAAACTTTTCCAGAACCTCGCGCCCGATGTTCATGTGGCTCATTTCGCGCCCCTTGAACTTCATAACGACACGAACCTTGTTTCCGTCACCCAAGAAACGCAACGCGTGCTTGACCTTGGTCTCAAAGTCGTGTGTGTCGATTCGGCAGGAAAGCTGGATCTCCTTGAGTTCAATGGTCTGTTGCTTTTTCTTAGCTTCCTTTTCACGCTTATCGCGTTCAAAACGGAATTTGCCATAATCCATGATCTTGCAAACAGGCGGATTTGCCTGCGATGCCATCATGACCAGATCCAATCCGCGGTCGTACGCCATTTCGAGTGCCTTTGCCGAGCTCATGATTCCCAGAGCCTCGCCGTCGGTTCCGATCAAGCGGACTTCCTTTGCGTTGATTTCCTCATTCAGCAGGTTTTCTTTGTTGTCTTTCGCGCTAATAGTTCAACACCTCCAAGCGAAAAAAATACCGTACAAAGACATCCATCTCCGCACGGCTACCCTTTTTGCGCAATTCGCACAAAAAGAAAGAATATCAACCGTCAGCACAACCGGTGTGACGGTGAGAGCGGAGAGCTCTGCTTTGTTTTACCACAATATTATACTCTGCAAAATCGGTTTTGTCAAGTGTTTTTTCTAATTTTTTTGATTTTTTTTATTTTTTCTCAAAGTCAAAGACCTGCGACATGCTTGTCTATCGGAAAAAGTTACAAAAAACTTGATTGCGACACCCTCAAAATTCTACTGTGTATGCTTTTTCACAAAATTTTTTGCCGATTTTCGTCACAATTGAATATTTACAAATCGCTCGTTTTGTTGTATAATGTTACGTGCTGACCGGCAATAGCCTGTCAGGTTCCCCTTTTTTGCACACCTTTCTTCTGTTTTTGCGAAATGCCAAGCTCATGGCATCCCTGCGCATCAACGGTCACGGTGTGCAATTTTTATTTTACCCTGCCAATGGCACTGCCATTGGGTTGCCATAGGGTTGCCATAGGCTCTGCCATGGGATGTGCCAATGACCCAAGTACAAGTACAAGTACAAGTACATAATACAAAGCACTTAATACAAAGTACAATTTATCCCCCCTATATCCCCCCAAGGGAGGAAGATGTGAAAAAAGCTTGACACAGCAAGTTGCGTGATTTGCTGTGCATCTTTTTGCATAAAGATGAACTGTTCCGAGTGCACGAACGCAAAAAAAGGGCGCGGGTTTGCGCGAACATGGTGCGCCGCGAGATCCGACCGCGCTTCGCGTCGGTCGCCCTTCGGGTTTCACAAGGTCGCTCTGCTCCCATGTTCAAGATGACCGCGGGGGAAGATTTGCGGTGGGCGTTCGTTTTCGGCAGGAGCAAGCCCCTGCCCTACGGAGTTGCGCATTGTTTTGTAGGGGACGGGCTTGCTCGTCCCGTTTTTCGGGCTTATCGTTTGTTCGGCGGTGAGCGTTCGTTGTGGGAGGAGCAAGTGTACAGTGTAGTAACATAGTATACAGGTAGTGCAAGGACATCGTATACAGTTTTATGGTATAATAAAGGCATCAAAAAATCCAAAGGAGAAGTAAAGATGCCTTGGAAGGATAAAACTGTGGAAGAACTAAGAAAAGAATTTGTAGAAACGGCAGAACGGTGCGAAAATTTCAGTGCACTCTGCAGGGAATTTGGAATTACTCGTGCAACCGGCTACAAGTGGATAGACAGATATGAAAAGCAAGAAGGATTAAGCGATCGCAGTCGTCGTCCCAAGACCACCGCCAACAAAACCCCCAAGGAAACAGAACTGCAGATCATTCAAACACGAAGCCTACATCCCGGATGGGGTGCAAAAAAGATCAAGAAAGCACTCGAAAACAAGGGCTCTGAAATGCCTTGTGTGAAAACGGTCAATAACATTCTGAATCGCTACGGTTGTATTTCTCAAGAAGAAGCCTTGAAGCACAAGCCGTATACTCGCTTTGAAAAAGAGCATTGCAATGAGATGTGGCAAACAGATTTCAAAGGTGAATTCAAGATGCAGGACGGGACCTATTGTTTTCCGTTGGACATCTTTGACGATCACAGCAGGTATGTGATCAGGATCAAGCCCTCTACAAGCACCGCAAATATTGTATTACCAACCTTTCGGGAAGCTTTTTATGAATTCGGAGTGCCAAATTCCGTGCTTTCAGACAACGGTGCGCAATTTGCAGGCTTTCGGCAAGGATATACACAGTTTGAAAAATGGCTCATGAATCACGATGTTTTGCCGATCCACGGACGCATAAAGCATCCTCAGACACAGGGGAAGATCGAACGGTTTCACAGAGCAATGAATCAAGAGCTGCTCAAATATTACACTCCGACGGATATTCAAGATGCCGAACGAATGTTTGACGAGTGGCGTGACTGCTACAACAATGAACGCCCACACGAAGCGTTGGGAATGAGGTGTCCTTCGGATATATACGTCCCCAGCGAGCGTGTCTACTATGATCAGGTAAAGCGATATGAGTACGGTGGCGAATACCACGTGATCAAGGTGAACAATTGGGGATACGTCAGATTTGACCGTTGGCAGATCTATCTGAGCGAGACCATGATCGGTGAATATATAGAATTCAGACCCAATCCATATGGAGATAGCTTTATTGCTTGTTACCGCAATTTTGCGATCGGAGAATTTGACGTACATACAGGCAAGCTCATACACCGAAAAATTTGGCGGCTTTGAACTCGCGCCGCATTTGGAAGCCTCTCTCCGCTACGCTCCGTTCGGCTTCCAAATGCGTAAAACCGTAACACAAAATGTGTATATCATGTCCTTACACAAATTGTTTACAATCTTACTCTTGACACAAGGTCGCCCCTACAAAATAGGTGCGTTTGCCGTTTATGCGGCGAGAGGCGTTTGTTTGCGGGACGTCGAGGCGCAGTCCACTCCAGAGTTTGTGCGGTTCCGTTTGTGCAGTTATAGGCGGTTGTTTTCGGGACGAGCAAGCCCGTCCCCTACAAGATGGGTGCGTTTGCCGTTTATGCGGCGATAGGCGTTTGTTTGCGGGACGTCGGGACGCCATCCCCTACAGAGTTTGTGCGGTTGCCGTTTGTGCAGTGATAGGCGGTTG
>JAFTXB010000256.1 GCA_017461825.1 Clostridia bacterium | reverse complement strand
GCGGTTTTCCAATTCGTACACACTTGACATCCAAAGCGTGGAAAATGCGATCCGCCGCGCGATCATGGCAACCAACGGACAAAGCCGACCAAACGAGGATATTTTTCTGCCTGACGTTCCCGATATGGGCTTGAACGTCCGCAGCATCATAAACGAAACGGAAGAAAAGCTCGAGCGCTCCCGTCAGCATCAAGCCGACCTTTGGGCAAGGCTTTCCGAGCTTTTGAAGAAATACGAAGCATAAACGAGAATTACCTTTGGCAATTCTGGAAGAACAACAATCTTTATCGGGAGCTATTGTTTGGATCAAGCGAACCAACTTCCGACTTACACCAATATCCCCTTTTCTGTGAAAGTTTTGGGGGTGTCGGACCCTTTTTCAAAAGGGTCTGACAAAAAAACAAAGGAGAGAACAACAATGACGCCGATGATGGAGCAATATTTTGAGATCAAGGAGCAGTACAAGGATTTTCTGCTGTTTTACCGTCTCGGAGATTTTTACGAGATGTTCTTTGACGATGCCATCGTTGCGTCGCGAGAGCTGGAGCTGACGCTGACGGGCAGAGACTGCGGAGAAGCAGAGCGCGCGCCGATGTGCGGTGTGCCGTTCCATTCGTCCGAGGGCTACATCGGCAGGCTGATCGAAAAGGGCTTCAAGGTTGCCATTTGCGAGCAGACCGAGGATCCCGCGCAGGCAAAGGGACTTGTGCGCCGCGAGGTCGTGCGCGTCATTACACCGGGTACCTTGATCGAAACCAACCTTCTCTCCGAACAAAAAAACAACTATTTATGCGCCCTTTACATGGGCGAATTTGAGTACGGCGTATGTTTTGCCGACATTTCCACCGCGCAGGTCTACGCCACCGCCTTTGACGGCAACAACATGGACGCAAGGCTCAAAAACGAGCTTGGCACCTACGCGCCGCGCGAGATCCTTTGCAACCTCAAGCGCGTGAACATGGGCGAGATCGGCGAGTTTGTCACGTCTCACAAGGATATGATGCTCACCGACGGTCAGCACGCACGCTTTGATGCCGCCATTGCGCGCGACATGGTGAAGAACCAGTTTGGTGACACCTTGCGCGCAGAGGTCTTGGAGGACAAGGCACTCGTGATGGCGGTGGGAGCGGTGCTTTCCTACCTTATCGACACCGAAAAAAGCGACCTGTCTTACATCAAGGAGCTAAACGTTTATTCCGACGGGCAATATCTGGAAATGGACATCAACTCGCGCCGCAATCTGGAGCTGACCGAGTCGATGCGCACCAAGGAGAAAAAGGGCTCGCTTTTGTGGGTGCTGGACAAGACCGAAACCGCCCCCGGCGCGCGTATGCTGCGCAAATGGGTGGAGCACCCGCTGCTTTCCACCTCCGCCATTGCCAAACGGCAGGGCGCTGTGGAGGAGCTTTGCAATGATTATATGCTCCGCGAGGAGCTTTCCGAGGCGCTGTCTCACGTGCTCGATCTCGAGCGCCTGATCACGCGTATCGTGTACGGAAGCGCCAACGGCAAGGATCTGCGCGCCATATCCAATACGGCGGCGGTGCTCCCCGAGGTGCGCACGCTTCTTTCCAAATGCACCGGCGAAAAGCTCCGCGAGATCTGTCAGGAGCTCGACCCCTTGGAGGACGTTTACAACACCATTGTGGCATCGATCCGCGAGGACGCGCCCTTTTCTTTGCGCGAGGGCGGCATCATTGCCGACGGCTACAGCAAGGACGTGGACTATCTGCGCTCGGTCATGACCGACGGCAAAATGTGGCTGGAAAGGCTTGCCGAGGAGGAGAGAGAGAAGACCGGCATCAAGACCTTAAAGGTCAACTACAACAAGGTGTTCGGCTATTACATCGAGGTTACGAAATCGCTGATCGGGCAGGTACCCGACCGCTACATCCGCAAGCAGACGCTGTCGAACTGCGAGCGGTATATCACGCAGGAGCTCAAGGAGCTGGAGGGAACGATCCTCGGCGCGGAGGACAAGATCTGCGCCCTGGAGTATGAGATCTTCCAGCAGATCCGCGGCTACGTTTCCGAGCAGAGCGCGAGAATTCAAAAGACCGCCGCCCTGCTTGCCGAGGTCGACGTCTACCTCTCGCTTGCCACCGTGGCAAGCAAAAACAAGTACGTCCGCCCCGAGGTGGACGGCAGTGACGTTATCGAGATCAAGGACGGCAGACACCCCGTCGTCGAGCAATTTGTAAAAGACACTTATTTCGTGCCAAACGATGTCATGCTCGACACAGAGCACAACCGTCTCATGCTCATCACGGGCCCCAACATGGCTGGTAAATCTACCTATATGCGGCAGGTTGCGCTGATTACCGTCATGGCACAGATCGGCTCGTTCGTTCCCGCGGCAGAGGCGCGCATCGGAGTGGTGGACAAGGTGTTCACCCGTGTCGGCGCGTCGGACGACCTCGCATCGGGGCAGTCGACCTTCATGCTGGAGATGAACGAGGTCTCCTACATTCTCAAAAACGCCACGCGCAAAAGCCTGATCATTTACGACGAGGTCGGACGGGGCACGTCCACCTTTGACGGCATGAGCATCGCGCGCGCCATCGTGGAATACACCAGCAGCCGAAAGATCGGCGCAAAAACGCTGTTTGCCACCCACTATCACGAACTGACCTCAATGGAGGAAGAATTTGAAGGCGTGGTAAACTACAACATTGCCGCAAAAAAGCGCGGCGACAGCATCACCTTCCTGCGCAAGATCGTGCGCGGCTCCACCGACGACAGCTACGGCATTGAAGTGGCAAAGCTTGCAGGACTTCCGAATGAAGTCATCAAGCGCGCCCGCGAGATCCTTGCATCGGTCGAAGAGACCTCCAAAGCGATCGCGGAGAGCGTTGAAGGAGGCATTGGCAAAAAGAAAAAAGTCACCGAAAAAGACGACACCCTCATTTCCTTTGACGATTGTATCAACGAGCAAGTCATCGCCGAGCTCAAAGCCGTCGACCTCAACACCCTCTCACCCTTTGAATGTATGTCCTTCCTCTTCGACCTCAAAAAACGGTTGCAGTAAGGACGCGGGGGACGCGGGGACGCGCCAAGGGGAACTTTTGATAAAAGAAGACTTGGCAAGCCAAGTCGCATGATTTGCTTCGCAAATACATGCCCCCAAACCCCTCAAAACTTTCACTGAAAAGTATATTTTGGTGCGTGTGGAGTGTTTTTGCGTCATTCCAAAGTTGAGGGCAAAAATTGGCACACCCATTTTGTAGGGGCGACCATTGGTCGTCTGCAACAAACGCCCACCGCCGTACAAACGAAAAAACGCACAAACTCGGTAGGGGGAGGGGCTTGCTCCTCCCGCAACAAACGCACACCGCCCTTTACGAATTACATTGCAGATTAAAATTTGAAAAAAATGATTGACAAACTCCCAAATGCGTGTTATAATAATAACGTAGGAGCCACCGGTGACGGTTGCTTCCAAACGAACAGTTAGATAACCGCTTTTGGTTTGGTCGCCGGGCGGTTATCTTTTTTTATTATTGCAGATATTGAAAACAAGACCGATCACTGCAACCAAAAGGGAGCAGAACAGGAAAAAGGTTTCCCAAGTCATGTACATCGGCACCACCTCCCTCAATCGAGGAAGGCAAAACAAAAAAGATATTTGACTTCCTCGGGAATTGAGGAAGCAACCGCCACCGTCTGAAGTAGCTCCTACGGGTGAGATATTAGAATCGCACCGTGCAAAATTATATCATAAAACGTCGGATGTGTCAAGTACTTGACATAACAATCGACAAAAATCGACGAAATGGAGAGACACATGAACCCGCGTGAGTACATCAAATTTTTGAACGTGATCGAAAAATTAAAATGCAACACGCGCCACTCGTGGACGACCGCAGGAACGCAGGAGAGCGTAGCCGAGCATTCATGGCGGCTTGCGGTCATGGCTCTGCTGTGCGCCGACGAATATCCCGAACTGGATATGAATAAAGTCATAAAAATGTGCCTCATTCACGATTTTGGCGAGGCTTTGACGGGGGATATCCCCGCATTTCTCAAAACCGATGCCGATGAAGTCGAGGAGGCAAACGCCATCGAGCGCCTTTTGTCTCTGCTGCCTGATGCCGAGCGAAAGGAACTGTCCGATCTGTTTTTTGAGATGGCAGAGCGCAAAACACCCGAGGCAAAGCTGTTCAAGGCGCTTGACAACATGGAGGCACTCGTGTCGCACAACGAAGCGGATATTTCTACGTGGCTACCGCTTGAATATACTGAAAATCTCGTGTACGGTGTTGAAAATTGCGCATGGTCGGATTGGACAAGGGCTTTGCGCGAGGAATTGAGACGGAATTCCGTACAAAAAATTGAAAGTGAATTATAATATGAATTTGATCCTATCCTCCTGCGATTTCCGAAATGAGAAATCGCGAAAGGTAATTCTTGAGCATTTGCCAAAGCCGATCGATAAATGCCGTTTGTTGTTTCTTCCAAACGAAAAAGCAACCCTTGAAGCAATACGTGGCGAAAAGTTTTATCGGCGAATGCAGGAGTTTGGTTTTGCGAGAGAAAACATCACGGTGTTTGATTATTACAACCCAAACGCATTTTTGGGCTTGAACATTGACGTGCTGTACGTCAGCGGCGGAAATACGTTCAAAACGCTTGACCGTATCCGCAAGAGCGGATTTGACAAGGAAATGATCCGATACATCAAAACGGGTGTGACATATATTGGCGGCAGTGCGGGCGCGCACATCGTGACATCGAATGTCGCGCACGTGAGCCACTACGACGATCCACCCGAGGGCATGACCGATTTTTCGGGGCTTGGAATTTTCGACGGAATCCTGATCTGCCATTTCACCCCCGAGCGACAGCCGCATTACGAGCAGCTCCAAAACGAGGGGAAATACAAGGTTTATCCTCTAACAGACGAGGATTCAATCGTGGTTAAAGCGTAATTTCATAAACGTTTTCCATAAAAGCTAACTGAATGGATCATTTTGGGTAGTGGTCCCAAAATGGTAGCGGGAGCAATTGCTTGAATATTGCATATAAAGTATAAAATTTAGCATAAAAACCCTTTTCTGAAAGTTTTGAAAGGGTGTGGGAAAACTTTTTCAAAAGTTTTCCCACGAAAAAAGAAATCGAAAGGAGGAAATCCCATGGGAAAGATCAACGTACTGCCGTTTGCGGTAGCGAACCTGATTGCGGCGGGCGAGGTTGTGGACAGGCCTGCGTCGGTGATCAAGGAGCTGATGGAGAACTCCATTGATGCGGGAGCCACGCGCATCACGGTGGAGATCCAGAACGGCGGCGTGACGTTTATGCGCGTCAGCGACAACGGCTGCGGCATGGAGCCCGACGACCTGCCCGTGGCGATCCGCCGTCACGCGACCAGTAAAATACACAACGCAGAGGATCTTGACGGTATTTTGACGCTCGGCTTCCGCGGCGAGGCGCTTGCCGCCATCGCGTCGGTGTCGGATATGCGCATCATTTCAAAGACCGAGAGTGCCGAGTTCGGCGCGGTCCTTGAGGCATCGGGCGGTGAGATCGTCGGCGTGTACGAGCAGGGCTGCCAAACGGGCACGTCGGTCATCATCGAAAATCTCTTCCGAAACGTTCCCGCTCGCCGAAAATTCCTCAAAAAGGACGTTACCGAGTCAATTGCTGTCACGGCAAACGTCGAAAAGGTCGCGCTGTCGCACCCCGAAATTGCGTTTCGCCTCATCGTCGACGGCAATACCAAGCTCGAAACAGCGGGTGACGGCAACCTGAGGAGCACCGTTTGGGCGGTGTTTGGCAAGGAGTTTGCGTCGCGCCTCATTGAAGTCGAAAGCGACAACGACGGTATTCTGGTAAAAGGCTTCATCGGACGGAGCGACAATTTCAAGGCAAACCGCAATTATCAAAATTTCTTCATCAACGGACGATACGTCAAGAGCAAAACCGCCATGGCAGCTCTCGAGCAGGCGTACACGTCGTATATGCCGCCCGACAAATTCCCTGTGTGCGTCCTCTTTTTAACACTCCACCCGACAAGGGTTGACGTCAACGTCCACCCCGCCAAGCTGGAGGTCAAATTTTCAAACGAAAAGCCCGTGTTCGAGGCGGTTTATTACACCGTCCGCACGGCATTGGAAAACAACTCCACGCGCCCGTCCATGCAATTGGATCTCGGCACGCGCGGCGTAAAACGCTCGGCGTTTGCCGGGCGGGTGTCGGACAGCGAGGTTCCCGTGCGCGACGGCAAGCAGGAATCCCTGCAAAAACGGCAGCTTAGTTACGATCTCACGGGGCGCACCCAGCCCCAGCCGCAGGTGCGTATGACGGCGGAGGAATACCGCAATCTTTACAGCGAGTCAACGAAAAAACCGAGCGGAGCACCGCCCCTGCCAAAGGATCGCGACCCGGTTCAGATCGAAACGTGCAAAAACGTGCCGATCGTAACACCGCCCGAACCGACAGTTCCAACAGAAAAAATCGACCCACCTATACAAAAAACGACCGAAACGAAGCCGCCCGAGCCAATTGAGGCGGCAAATGCGTTCCCGCCCATGCCCGAGGAGGCACCGCCCATTCCTGCGGAGGAAAAGCCTTCTGTGGAAAGCGCACCCGCAAAGACAGCTCCTGCACAGCCCGTGCCAGAAGCCGAGCAAACACCCGAAAATGCACCCACGTACAAAGATTGGCGCATCGTGGGCGAGGTGTTCCACTCCTATGTCATTGTGGAAACGGACGACAAAATGCTGCTCATCGACAAGCATGCCGCGCACGAGCGCATTCTCTTTGAACAGCTCAAAGCGGGGCTGCATCAAGCCGAAGTGGTCTCCCAGCTCCTCATGCTCCCCGTGGACGTGATGCTGACGACCGCCGAGGTCGAAGCCCTCAAAGAATACAACGGCGAGCTTGAAAAGATCGGATTTGCCCTGCGCTATGCGCGAAACACGGTTTCAGCCGACGCAATTCCCGAAGGTGTGGAGTCGGGAGCCGTTGCCGAAATGCTGGAAAGCATGGCGGGGCGCATCCTTAACGCCACGGGCAGCGTCAAGCTCACACGCGACATCATTTTCGAAAAAGCACTCTATCAAGCCGCCTGTAAAGCCGCCATCAAGGCTGGGCGCGCCTACGCCGACGGGCACATCGAATGGCTTGTGAAAAAGCTTATGGACATCCCCGACATCACCTTCTGCCCCCACGGCAGACCCGTTGCCCTCGAGCTCTCCCACCACACCCTCGACAAACAATTTGACCGCATGGGATTTTAATGGGGACGCGGTTTTGTGGGGGGATTTTGAAAAATCCCCCCACGCCCCCAAAACTTTCACGGAAAAAGAAGGTTTGGGTTGGAGTGGGGTGTCTCTGCCTCGTTCCGAAGTTTAGGGCAAAAGTTGGCGTAGACGTTGTAGGGGACGGGCTTGCTCGTCCCGAAAACAACCGCCTATCACTGCACAAACGGCAACCGCACAAACTCTGTAGGGGATGGCGCCCCGACGTCCCGCAAACAAACGCCTATCGCCGCATAAACGGCAAACGCACCCATTTTGTAGGGGACGGGCTTGCTCGTCCCGAAAACAACCGCCTATCACTGCACAAACGGAACCGCACAAACTCTGTAGGGGAGGGGCTTGTGTCAAGAGTAACATTGTAAACAATTTGTGT
>JAFTXB010000255.1 GCA_017461825.1 Clostridia bacterium | reverse complement strand
AGCAATTATAAAAAATATATGTCTTATATGCTTAAATATTTCACGGAGCAGTATAACAAAAACAAACTGAACGAATACAAGCCGCTGGATCTGAGCGAGATAGAAAAGCGTATCAACGAGAAAAATGCGGCGGCAAAGAAGAATCACTAAACAGTTGATACAAAATGCCGCCGAGAGTGACCGTAAGGGGTACTCTCGGCGGTGTTTTTTGATCTTTTTTAAAACACGATGTGGCGGATGCGGTTGAGGGAGAGCTTGCGGAAGGAGCCGTCGAGGCAGCCGATGGTGAACACCGTGTCGCGGCTGTAAAAGACACCCGTTGCGCCGTTGTCGTAGGTGACGTAGAGCTTGTCGCGCAGGCGAAGCGGCTGATGCTCGGCGGTGAGATAGCGCAGACGCGTGGTGTCAAGACGTGCCTTTGAGCCGTCCTCGGTGTAGCAATCGAGGAAAATGTCGGCAAGGATCCCCTTGCAAAATTCGCGGTCGCGGCTGTAAAATCGCGTGCACCGCAAAAGCGTTTTGGGATCGACCGAATTCCCTTTCCATTTGAGCAATTTTGCGCGTGATTTGATGAATTTGACGAGCGCTTCGGCGCGAATGAGCGCGATGCCGTCGATCTCCTCGGGGAGATTCAAACGGCAATCGGGCTCGGCAAACACGACCACCCCCACGACGGGCTGATCAAGCTTGTAAAAGTCCTGCATCCTGCCGATAAACTGCCGCGTGGTGCCAACGGGACTTTTGATCGTCTTACGCGTGCCGTTGTCCTTGTTTTGATAAAATTTGTCGCCCTCGGCACCGATCTCGCCCTTCCAGTTTTTAACCTCCAGGACGAAGATCACGCCGTCCGCGATCACGGCGAAGTCCTTTTCGAGGTAAAGCTCCTTGTGCGGCACGGTCAGATTGCGGATGACGCAATCGAAGTGCTCCCACAAAAGATTGGCGATGACCTCCTCGCCGTCCATGCCGAAGCGCTCGACCTCCTCTATCGGCGGAATTCCCGCACCCGTCATGCGTTTGGCGGCGACCTTTAACGGATTGTTTCCCATGTTGTTTCCTTTTTTCTGTGAGAATTTTTATATGCAAATGCCTTCGAATTGGATACAAGGTCTATGTATAGAGTAAATACATCGAAAACAAAGTGAGTGCCGTGCCCCCCAACAAACATACTGCGGTTAATAAATGACCAAGATATTGATGTATCCAAGCAGCAACAATATTAAACAAACCTATGCCTATAATAAAAGTACCGATATAACCCAACATAAGTGTCCATTCATTTGGACAAGGGTTAATAAATAAGCAATACGCTAAATAAATAATCTGTGGTAACAGCAACGCAGTGATCCCTATACCGCAAAGCAACTTATATCCAACGGGGTGCAGTCTTTTAAAGTCTTCATCAGAAGCCGCAGAGAAATATTGCCATTTGTTCTTTGGTGCTTTTTGGGTAAAATGAGGTTTTACTTCGTTTATAAATGCAAAATAATGCTTGCCGTATTTCTTTTGAAATGATTTTAATTCTTTGCGAAACGAATATAAATTTCGTTTCTGCATATATATTTCGGGGATATTGTGTATAGCGTCAGCAAAATCAAAAATTTTTTGCTTATCGCCCTCATTTAAGATTTCAAATAAGGTATCAATGCAATAAAGCAAAATGTTTTTTTCAGCAGGTGCTGAATGCCTATTTATCTTTTTTCTTGCTTCTCCGATGGACAGAACTGTTAAATCATATTGTTCTTGGTCAAAAGAATCTGAACATTGCATGAATCGAATCATAACAAAATCATCTTGCAGTTTTTTATAAAAAGATGCTTTCATTATTCCACCGCCCTTCTTTGCTCCATTATACCACAAATCCGTGAAGATTTCAAGCGAAATAATTTCTCTCACAGCATTTGTCACCTTCCGGACATTCAACCTCTATAAAAGTCGAATATATTTCTTACTCAATGATATTGGTCGTGATAAAATCAACGCCCCAGGAGATCAGCCGCGCAGCGTCTGCTCTGTGGTTTACTGTCCAGCAATTGACACGAAGCCCCGCATTATGGAAACGTGACACAATCTCCTCGGTCAGTACGCGATGGTAAACGTCAAGATCAAAATGATGCTCGATCACCTGTTCGATGATCTCCTCACCAAGCTTGTCGGTCAGAAATTGCACCGCCTGATCGGGTGCCTTTTCGCGTACGAAGACCAGATTTTCAAAATCGAACGAAATGAACACCGTTTGATCTAAATAATCAAGCTCGGAAAGTCGATCGATCACACGCCAAACCTGCTCACGCGGCATATGATTTTTCAGTTCCAGCACACACACCTTTTCATATTTCTTGCAAATTTGAACGTATTCCTCAAGAGTGGGAAGGCGCAGATCGTTGCGCGTGGTACTGCCGTCCATATCCATGACCTTCATCTCTCGCAGCATTGCAAAGTCGGTTTCCTCTACCACGCGGTCAATGCCCGTCACGCGCGCCGTGTTGTCGTCGTGAATGACGATAAAATTTTCATCGGCGGTGAGATGAATATCGGTTTCAATCCCATAGTAGGAACGATTGCCCGCCGCAACGAACGCTTGCGTGGTGTTTTCCTGCTCCAAGCCACTCAGTCCTCTGTGCGCAATGATGCGCGTGTTTCCCTTTTCAATTTTTTTCGTATTCATAATGAACCTCTTTTCGTTTTGTTAACAAAAGCCGCTTTCGTTATCTTTTGGATAATAAAAGCGGCTTGATTTTTATGCTTGTGTTTTCAATTTGATGATTGGATCAAGCAACGGTACTGACAACAAGATTATCGATCTTTACCTCAGCATCCTGCGCCCACAATGAAATATAGCTGTTTGCGTTGACGTCGTAATTGTTATCCATCGTATAGCTGTACAGGAAAACGCCGTTTGCGTAGATATCTACCTGACAGCCGTCTGTAAGCGTGCTGTTGACCACTATGGTCAGCTTCACGGAAACACTTGTAGCTCCTTCGGCGATCTCGCAAACCAATTTATCGTTTTTGATATCGGTCTTTTGCGCCTTGCTTGCGTCAAAGTAACCGGTTCTGAGCCAAACATCGTACTCCGCAGCTTTTTCCGCAACCGTTCCGTGCGTCAGCTGATCAACACCTTTTCCAAGACGAAGCGTAACCAAAAACGCATTTTCTCTGCCGTATTTGGTGTCGCTTGCACTGTCGGTCTTGCCGTTCAGGATCAGTCCGAACACTCCCAGCTTGCTCGTTTCAACGTCCATTTCGATCATGTATTTCCCGGGCACACCCGAAAATACCTCTCTGCCAACCAATTGAACGAACGGATCGGGAGTAGAGTCGCCCCATGCGGTAGAGGGAATGCTCAGCTTACCGTCAACAACCGTGGGAGCCATCGTGCCGCCGTAAAGATTGACGATGCCCGCATCTGCAGCGGTGGTAACGCTGTCAAAATTCTGGGTATAGATGGGAGTCTTGTTTACGGGAATGGTGGGTATTGCGCTCACAACCAGATTGTCAACGGTGGTAACGGTATTTTCAGCCCAAAGGTAGATCGAGCTGTTTGCGGTCACGTCGTATTCGTTGCCAAAATGATAGGTGGTCACATAAGCACCGTCCACAAACACGAGCAAATCGCAACCGTCAGTAGGCGTGCTGTCAACAACAACGGTCAGATTAAATTTCAGAGAGGTTGCATCCTTCTCGATCACGCGAGCATATGCCGCGCCGTTGTCGGTTAGGGTCTGCGCGCCGTCGGTTGCCTTGAAGTAACCGCCTCTGATAACGATCCAGCTGTCACCGCCGTTGAAATTAGAGGGAGCGCCCTTAATATCGGAGGTAGAGCCTTCCTTACGAACCTTCAGCTGGATGATCGACGCACCTTTGCGCTTGTAGCCGGTGTCGGCAACAGCGTCGTCCGTGCCGTTGAGCACGAGAGAGAGATTATTCAGATCGGTGATGTCAAGATCAACCGAAACCATGTATTTTCCGGGTGCGCCTGCGAAGGTATCGCGACTGACCAGCTCGATAAAGGGCTTCGCGCCCCAAGCCAGCTTGGAAATGTTCAGCTTACCGTCAGCAACGGACAGCCCCTCGGAGGTACCGCCGTAGAGGTGGGTAACACCTGCGTCAGCTACGTTGCTGACGTTGTCAAAGCGCTGGGTATAGATAGGAGCCAGATTGACGGGAATCGAGGGTGCCTCTACCTCGTCGGAGTAGGTGCCTTCGAGAATGGCGTTGATCATACCGCCAAGCTCCTCGGCGTACTTGACGTTCTCCTCTGCGGTGGGATGTGCGGAGTGAACGCCTGCGGCAGTGGTTGCCTTATAAACGTAGTATTTGCTTTCCGCGCCGCCAAGCTCTTTGACGAAATCCCCAATTGCTTCGGTGTAAAGCACCTTCATCATGTTGCAAACGAGGATGATATGGGTATCCGCGCCGTTCTTTTCGCGAACGTATTCCACAAAATCGCCCAGAGCCTCAATGTAGTTTGCGGCGGGATAGTTGTCGTAGGCATCGTTGGTATCGGCGTTGATCACCACCACGTTTGCCTTGCGGGTAAATGCGTACTCGGTTGCCTTGGAGCGGAAGGGGCTTGCGTACTTATAGCCGTTTGCGATACCGGGGTTGCCCTTGATGATGCCCTGACCCGAAAGAGCCACTACGGAGTAGTCAGCACCCAGCGCGTCGGCGATCAGATAAGGATATGCCAGCGTTGCATCCTGCGAGGAGTATGCGCCGTCGTAGTTGCCAACCACGCCCCAACCACAGCTGATGCTGTCGCCAACGAACTCAATGAAGAGATCCTTTGCGGCGGGTGCGGTGTCTGCAACGGTACCGGTGAGGTAGACGTTTTTCAGTTCAACGTTTGCCA
The DNA here is from genome assembly GCA_017461825.1 of Clostridia bacterium. Lineage (GTDB taxonomy): Bacteria > Bacillota > Clostridia > Oscillospirales > CAG-272 > UMGS1865. The sequence continues at coordinate 611 of JAFTXB010000255.1, read as the reverse complement.
GCGTGTAGCCGGTAGCTTTTACAAGTCTTACGGTGTGCGTTCCTTCGGGAACGTTTTTCAGAACGATCGTAGAAGCGCCCTTGGCTTCGTAGTAATCGCTCTCGCCGTTCTTGTAGATCGCGCCGTCCACGTAAGCGCGGAAGTTGCAGCCCTCCACGCCGCCACCCATTTTGGTGGTTGCGTTGACCTCAAAGGTCACGTCACCACTAAAGGTTGCGGTAAATTCAATACCCGATGCGCTCCAGTCGCAGGTGATGTAGTCTGCGGTGGCTTCCATACGGGGATCGAGCAGCTTAACCCAGGTTGCGGTGTTGTTGAGCGCAAACTTGGTACCGCTGATCGAGGGGGTGGGATCGGGATCGCCTGCGGGATCGGTTTCGGGGTCGGTTGTAGAATCGGTTGCAGGATCGGTCGCACCATCGGTTGCGGCGGTGGTGCCGGCGGGGGTGTCTGTGCCGTTGGCACAGCTTGCGAGTGCGGTGATCAACATAACTGTCACCAAAAAAAGAGAAAGTAATTTCTTCATAGTTATTTCCTTTCTGTCCGGTTGGGGGAGGGCTGACACGATCGTGTCAGCCCATATGGGTTGTTGTTATTTGTAAAAGCTCATT
>JAFTXB010000254.1 GCA_017461825.1 Clostridia bacterium | reverse complement strand
TTACAAACAATTTGCCTGCTGTATTATTGTCTGCAAAGTATGGAAGATTATGCGTTTGAATACTACGGCATAAATTGGAAAGGTTTTTCTCGTTTTTTTATAAACCTTAAGTCAAGACCACCGGCCGTGCCGGTGGCTTGCACAAGCCCCCTTAGGGCATGTCATAGGCTGAGCCTATAGGCTCGTCGAAAAGTCTGCCAACCGCACGACTTTCACAGGCATGCCCCTAAAGGGGCTTTAATTTATTTGCCCTCGTTTACTGGCTGACCCGTGCACGGGTCGACAAACTCTTTTATACTCAATTGCTCTTCTTCGTAATCTTGCTGCAATTGATTTCTTATGTACTGCTCAATAACTTTTTTATTGCGCCCTACTGTATCAACGTAATATCATCTACACCAGAAATGTCTGTTTCCATATTTGTATTTCATGTTGGCGTATTTCTCGAATATCATCAAACTACTTTTTCCTTTGAGATAGCCCATTATTTGTGACACACTATATTTGGGTGATATTGATATAAGCATATGGATATGATCCTTGCATGCTTCTGCCTCGAGTATTTCTACTCCCTTATATTCGCAGAGCTTTCTTAACATCATTCCTATATCTGCTTTAATCTTTCCGTAGATGATTTGTCTACGATATTTTGGTGCAAATACAATATGGTACTTGCAATTCCATTGCGTATGTGCTAAACTATTAGTGTCAAGTTTCACGACTTGATCCTCCTTTGATGTTTTTATTGTTTGGTTGGCAGACCATCTTTATTATACATCAAAGGAGGTATTTTTTCTACTCATAGCTAAAGCTTTTTGGAACCACCAGCCCCGCTGGTGGTTTTCGTTATACAATAAAAAAGCTGCACATGCGCTTGATCGGCGTATGTGCAGTTTTTTGGTGGATCAAAAAGGAACAGCTTCTTTGTGAGATACAACGATATTACTGCGTTGTGTCGCTGCTTGGATGGCTTTTGGAATGTCGTTCCCTGTGAGATACTCATGCAAAAAGGTCGCACCAAAGCAATCGCCCGCACCTACAGTGGAGACGACTTTTACAGCGTCGGGCGTTCCCGAGGAATACAGCTTGCCCGTGGCACACTCATAGACCTCCGAGCCCTTTTTGCCAAGGGTGTAAAGCACCAATTTGAGATTTGGAAAATGCTTTGCAAGCACTTTGGCGAAATGTTCCTTGCGCTCTGCACCCGAAAGGATCCCGAGATCATACAGAAAGTGCGATTCTTCATCGCTGATTTTTACAAAGGTAGCCTTTTGCAAACAAAGCAAAAGTGATTCTTTATCAAAACAATCAGGACGAAGGTTGACATCGCAAAAAATATCCTTTGCGGGCTGACAGTCAAGAATTTTTTGTAGGGTAGCGCGTGATTCGCAATTTCGCTGGATCAGAGTGTTAAAATAAAAAATATCAGCATTTGCTTTCCGAATTTGCTCGGACAGCTTTAATGTAAAAGGAATATGATCGTAGGCAACATTACTTGCCACTGAGAAGGTCGGTATCTTTTCTTCATTGAGCGTGACTATGCAGGTTCCCGTGGGGTAGGATACTGTTTGCATGAGTGAGGAATCGATTCCGTGACGTTTCATTTCATCCAGTGCCAACCCGCCAAGCATATCGTTTCCGATTGCAGATATCAATATCGCGTGGCTACCAAGGTGTGCCAGATGCGCACTGAAATTAAAGGGCGCACCGCCGATCACTTTTTCATCGGGATAAACATCCCATATGATCTCGCCAAATACAAGTGCCTTCATAAACTTAATTTCTCCCATACTGTTTTTGCTACCAACATTGTACGGCAAAACCTTGAATTTGTCAAGAGCTATTTTAACTTCTTGTCCTCATATGACAAATATCTGTCCGATTTTCATATTGATTATAAAAGCAAAATATTGTATAATCAAAGTGACGAGTGAGGGACTTAAAAGTCTGCCTTTAAGCTCTTGCAGGATGTGATAGATCTGCATACGTGTGCAAGCGTCCGTATGTATTATCTATAAAAAAACAAAAAAACAAAAAGGAGGTAACATTATGTTTACCAAACGCAAATGCTTGCTGTCTGTCTCCCTGTTACTGCTTGTAACAATGATGCTTTCCCTTGTCATGCTTCCCGCAGGTGCCGAGGGAGAGCCTGTCGCACGTGACATTTCCCAAAATCTGCTGATCCACTATGACTTTGAAGCCAACGGAGACGGTGTATTGGCTGATAAAGCAACCGCAGGTGCCGTAAAGGACAATCTGCAATATCCTGCTGATATGTCTGTCAGTGCAGAGGAGGCAACTGCAAAATCCAAATCCGAGATCATTGCGGGTGAATATACTTATTCCACCGCTTTGAAGATTGAAAACGGCGTGGTAACCTCCACCGCTTGGTACGGTACGCTTTATGCAAATGCAAGCGAGGACACCAAGCAGGTATTTGACGGAGAAGGTACCTTCTTCCTTCGTTACAAAGTCGGTGAGGTTGGCGAAGATTCTAAGGGAATGGGAGCAATCGTTTCTATGCGTAACACTTCCGCTAAAACTACCAGGCCTTTTTACTATGAGGTAAAGCCCAATACGTTGGTATCTTGCAGGCCGAATCATGCCGATATGTCGCATAGCTTTAAGAGCGGTTCTTGGGCAAATATTGCCGTTGTTTTGGAAGGTTTAGTTGAAGATGCAGCCGACGCTAACAACGGGAAATATAAATATGTTATCTATTCCATTGGCGACGACGGTGTAACCGAAAAAGACGTGGGATATACCTCCAATGTTTATAACAAGACCGATGTAGCAATATATTTGTTCCGTCACTTTGAGGAAAATAATGGCTACTTCTCTAACTGGAGCGGTATGTCCGGTGTGGAAATCGATGATATTCGTTACTATAATGTAGCACTGACACAGGACGAAATGCTGACATTGGTTCCCAAGAATGTCGAAACGGATACCACTACCGAGGAGATTACAACGCCCGAGGAAACACCCACTGAAGAAGTGACCACCGAGGCCGCTACGACTGCAAAGAATGAGAATGACACCACCACAGCTAATAACACCGAAACCAATGCTACAGGTGATGAGGGTAGCGGATGCGGTTCGGTTGTCGGTATGCCTGTTGTCGGCGTTATCGCAGCAGCTGCAATTGGTGCAGCCTTCATTGTGAAGAAGAAAAAGAATGACTGATTAAAGCTCCTTTTGGAGGTATTGGATGGATAATCGCAATACCTCCTTTTTTAGACCTTCTCTAATTCCATATATTGGAAACCTATAAAGCATTGACTTCTTTTTTGAAATCCGTTATAATAAACCAAGTGTCCCGATGTCTGTTATAGATAAAAACGTGTCCGAAACGGATATTGATTTAATATAGTATAACTTGTATAATATATGTTGAAGCTAAAGGATTTCGACTTGTTTTTTGTTGCGATTTAATAAATCAAAGCGGCTTCAGCTAACACCAAATAAAAAAGGAGTTTTTACATGAAGAAGCATTACTGGAGGAGTACTTTCATTTTCGTCTTGTTAGTTTCTATGATGTTGTCACTGTTGACAGCATGTAATTCAAATGGTGAAGGGGAGAAGGAGACCTCTGCTGATTCTACCGTGCCTGCGGAACTGATCGATATTATTTCAAATCAAAAAAGTGAGTATGTTATGGTGTATGACAGCACCGATATGATTGCATCTTATATCGCCGATTGTTTGTGGAATCTGTTTTACGAAAACTATAAATGTTCCTTGATAAAGCGCGCGGATTCCTCCGAATACGATTATGAAATTGTGATCGGTAATGCCAACCGTGAAAAGGTGGCAGAGTTGAGGGGGCAGTTGAAGAATTCTTCTGATTTTGCGGTTTGTAACACCGAAAATCGCCTATATCTTTATGCCGAGTCCTATGAAGCTGCCAAGAGAATGATTATCACTTTTCGCGATTATTACATACCAAATAGCGCAGACGGGTGTCTGTCCGTGGAAAAGAACGCAACTGTTTTAGACAGTCAAAGACCGGAGGATATTTCGCGCGGATACGGCACAGAGATCTTTCATAATAACAAAACCAAATATTCGATCGTCTATAACAGCGAAAATGAAGACGATGAAGAGGTTGCGTTTTTCTTGAAAAATGAGATCGAAGATGCACTTGACAGCGATGTCAAGATCGGCGATCACAAAGCGGCAGCAAGCGAATTTGAAATTTTGGTCGGCACGGGAAGTCTGAACCGAGATGAATACGATCGGGCACGCGCAGGAGTTCCTTTGTCAAAGAATGACTATCTTGTAACTGTTTCGGGCAAAAAGATTGTTTTGACAGGCAGTACGGCAAAGTCCTTACTGTTTGCCGCTGAATATTTCGTAAGTCAAATCATCCGTCCTGCCGTCGGGGGCACCGGTACGTTTTATGAGTGCAATGAATACCGAAGCGCATTGGATGTAACGGGTGTATTTACGATTCCGACCGAGCGATTAAAAGTGATCTATGACGTCTTGAATATCTATCCCACACAATACTTGAGAGATATCAACAACTGGAGATATGTTTCGGATCTCAACAAGCGTGACCAAGCCTTGGTGGATGCGTTGATCGAGCGGATAGGTGAGAGCGCGGTGTTTTTTGTAGGAAGTTCGAGTGCGCTGTATGACGGAATGATCTGTAAGCTTGACAAATCTGACTACAGTCGTGCTGCTACTCTTGACGGTAATGTTCTTAAGGTTCCCGCTGAGTTTTTGAATGCATATTTTAAAACCAATTATGCAACCGATCAAAAAGTTGATTTAAAAACACTTGCCGAATCCAAGGGATATACTTACTGTTTTGATAGCGCACGTCAGCTCGCTATCGTTTCACCGGCAGGTACAGCCTCATTTGCAAACGACAGCGATAAAGTAGGAGAATATACGAACAAGCAATATAAGGATCGCATGCTGATATTCTTCAACAATCCGTCCATGCCCGAGCCATCCAATAACACCGAGCAAAGCCGCGTGGTAATCGAGGATGCGGTCAATTATTTTCCCGAGGATACTCTGGATTATGCCGAACCGACCTATATCTGTTATTATTCACCCAGTATTCTGGCGATGGCAGAAAACGGAAAAAACGTACTTTACAGTGCCGTTGAATATTGTCAGGTACACAATCATGCCGAAATTGCAACCCAAACCGTGATCAAAAAGAGCACCGACGGCGGAAAGACTTGGACAGAGGTCAACCGCGTCAAAACCTTGAAATGGGCTATCCTTTTCAATATAGGCGACCAGATCTATATTGCGGGTAGCGTTACGGGTAAGGGCTATTACATTGGAGCGGTGAATGAAGGAAAGAGCATTGCCATCAAACAGCTTTGGAAAAAGTCCTCGGGCGTGTTTGAACATTTGATTGCTGACGGCTACCTCTATTTTGCGCTTGATTTCGGCATGGCATCGATTCCTTTAACGGATGATCCGTTGGTTGCCGATAATTGGACGCTGACGCAGGATCCGGGTGAGTTGGTTACAAAAAAATGGTATATTCAAGTGTCCGGAAAAACACTTGGAGAAGGTGATGCGGATCTCATGGAAGGAAGCATGGTAAAGGGAAAAGACGATAAACTTTACGCAATCTATCGAATCGAATCCCAACCAAATGCCAACTATGCAGTGATGCTCAAATTATCGGATGATAAAAAGACGTTGGAGCTGATTACCGACGAGAATGGAAAAGATAAAGGCGCAAGTCTGCTGAATTTTCCAACAACCGTTTCGAGATTTACAGTTAAGTATGATGAGACCAGCCAAAAGTATATCTGTATTTCCAATCTGTGGCTGACAAACGAAGCACCCCGCGCAAGAAACGTTGTCGGCTTGGCGGTTTCCGACGACCTCTTTAATTGGAAGGTTGTAGATACACTTCTGGTTGACAGAGAAATGATCAACACTGTACACTCTTGTTGGAAAAACGCTTTCCAATATATCGATTTCGATTTTGACGGAAACGATCTGGTAATGGTTGTGCGCGAAACAAGCGGCTTTTCCAACACCTTCCACGACGGGAAATATTTTACGTTCTACAGGGTTTCGAATTTCAGAAGCCTTATAGAAACAACCAATGAAGAGGAAACAGCTATAGCTTATCTGTCCGCCTCAGACGGTGATACGATTGCTTACGACGCTAAAAAACTGATTGCCTAAATCGTGAAATGGAGAGCAATATGAAATGTTATCAAGCTCCTTCGCTTTTATTCTTTGAGATCGAAAACAGGGATATATTGACCTACTCTTATTTTGCATCGTCGGACGGTGATCGGATAAACTACAATGACAGAAGGGAGATCTCATGATATGAAGCGGTTTTGTTTGAAGAGCGTTGTTTTTACGATCCTGTTTTCAATGGTATTAACTGTGTTTTGTGAGGGTACTGTTTTTGCGGCTTCAAGTATACGTAATCTTGATGAACACTTGATCATTCATTACGATTTTGAGGGGAATACCGAAGCGGATATCTTATCCGATAAGGCAACCGGCGGAAAATACAGCGATGATCTGACGGTCATGAATGGCTCATTTTCTACATCCTTTTCCCATCATAACGGGACCCTGCAGATGATGACAGACGGCGGTCAAAACGGGTTAAAAACAGGCTTTGCAACCGAATCTACTGATCTGCAATCGATCCAGTCAACAGGCACAGAGGGGACCTGGTTTTCTCGCGTGAAGGCAACGGTGGATGACGGAAAGGAAATGATTTTGGTTGATTTTCGGTTGCCCGGTACGTCAAGACCTTTCTTTATGGATTATAACACCAAAACAGGAACTTTTCGTACTGCCGCGCACACTTATTCGAGCCGAAACAACACATCGGCTAAAACGTTTACTTTGAGTTATTCTGCCCAAAGCGATACATGGCTCAATGTTGCCGCAGTCAGAAAGATTTCCGGCAGTACGCTTACGATGTATTATTATGTCTGTGTCGGAGAACCGACAAAGGCATCCGATTGGACACTTGCGACAAGCTTTTCGATGGGAAGCAAAAGCGAGATGTTGGCGCCGATCGGTGAATTTGCACTTCGTTTGTTCCAATCAAATACCGATTACGCAAACTGTTGGAAAACAAACGCAGGAATGATCTATGACGATTTTCGATATTACAATACTGCGCTGACAACAGACGAGTTGACGGGGTTGTTTGCTGAAAACCGATTTTCGACAACTACAAACGAAAAGGTGAAAATGATCGGGTATCAGACTCGTGGATCTTATGAGCAAGATGGAACAGTGTTATACGATATTCGGTTGGTTGCGAGCATTGATTCTAAAGATTATAAATCTGCGGGATTTACAGTAAAAAGTACGGCAGACAATCGCAACTATGATCTTTCCTCAGCGGTTACGCACTGCTTTACCTCTTTGAATATACGAGAAAGCGACGGAACGTTAACAAAATATAAAGCTGACGAAGGAGAATATTTCATCGCACTGTCCATTTGCGGCATCCCGCGTGATGAATTTCCTTTCTTGACGGTAACACCGTACGTGGTTGACGAAGAAAAGCAGATCGACGGCAGACGTATCAACTTCACGGCACTTCCCCCCACATATGCCACAAAATATGAATATGACCGTTATAATACGATCACCCCGAATGCCCGTGAGGATCAGAGCTTGATTGATGCTTTGATTGCCCGAATGGGATTGAGTGCGGTGTTTTGCATCGGTAAGACCGTTGCATTATATAACGGAATGATTTGTAAGCTCGACACAAACGATTACAGTGCAACGGCATATCAAAACGGAAACGGACACGTGATGATTCCCGCACAGTTTGCCAACAAATTTTTTGGTATTGCCGTTGATGCGGATGTTGATGTTTCCTCCTACCATAACAATGGATATACAGTTGAGATTTACGATAGCGGACTTGTGATAGTAATCCCAACCGGAGGGGATTCATTTGTGGGAGATGTGCTTGATGGCAATTATACAAACGCGGACTACCGAGCAAGGATGTTGGAGTTTTTCAACAGTACCACCATGCCCGAGCCAAACAATGATACTGAGCAGAGTCGTGTTGTGATTGAGGATAATGAAAAGGAGGGAGACTATTTTCCCGAAAACTCTTCGAATTATACCGACTATTATTATGAGGTCTCTTATTCACCAAGCATTGTGACGTTTGGAAACAAATTGTATACTTCATTTGAACGTTGTATTCTGAAAGCTGGAAAAGAGTATTACCATGAAACCGTCATACAGGTGAGTAACGACGGGGGAAAAACATGGAGCAGCGCATGCGAACCGATTGACAATTTATATTGGGCAAATTTATTTGTATGGAACGGTCAGCTGTACTTTACAGGCGTTGCGGCTATCAATCAGTTTTACGGAACAGCGGAAAACAAACCCGAATACTCTCAATATATCGTTGATAGCGTAACACAGTACAATATTGATGCGGGACGCTATATATGCGGAACGATTAATCTTAATACGCAACAGATTACAGTGAGAAATCTTCAGATTCCTTCATCGATCAGTGCTGTAAACGAAGCTTTGATCACTTCCGCGGGAGATTTGTATATGGCATTGGATTGGGGGGTAATGATCTTGCCCCGCGGAAAAGATCCGCTTGGATACGATCCGTCTGCGGCTGATCCAACTAAGCTCTGCAACTGGATCGTCAGCGATTCATCAAGCAATCATGTGCTTTCATTGCTTTCTCGCGAATGGTATAAATCTGTAACGGGAAAGACTGTTGGCGCGCATCTTTGGGATGTGATGGAGGGAAATCCCGTTGAGATTAATGGAGAGGTCTATTTGATCTACCGTCTGGATTCCTCACCTTTTTCCGGATATGCGGGGGTTTTAAAGGTTACTTACAATGGATCCGGGAAACCAACGCTTGCACTTGCTGAATCGATCGGTTCTGTGGCACTTTCCAAAGTCGGACTTATCGAGCTTCCCACGTCCATATCCAGGTTTGTTATTAAATACGACAAAACTACCGAAACGTATATTTGCATTGCAAGCCTGTACCTTACACAAAGTGTTGCAGGTGCTCGAAATGTGCTGGGGATTCTGACATCAGCCAATCTTGTTAATTGGACGGTTGCTGACACGTTATTGGTTGATCGTGAGATGTTGAATGCCGAGTGCTCGGCATATAAGCATGCCTTTCAGTATCCCGACTGGGATTATGATGGGGAGGATATTGTCATGGTCGTCCGAGAAACCACTGGATATTCCAATACCTTTCACGATGGAAAATATATGACCTTCTATCGGATCAAAAATTTTCGTAAGATATGCGGAATTGCCGAATCGGTATCATAATCAAAACTCCGAAAGGAGAGTTTAAACATGTCGATTACTTACAAGCAAAACTCTTTTTCTCCCTTGTTAATGGAATTCAATAAGCACAGCTTTGCGACAGAAAACTGGATGCGTGATGTGGACATCTACGGATTAAAGTATATGTTGTATGATTATAGCTATAAATACTACAACTCCTTGGATGCCAGTCATTCCCATAGCTTTTGGGAGATCCATTTGATGCAAATGGGAGAACAGAACTATAAGATTAACGAAACAAAAATACATTTAAAGACTGATGAATTCTTGATGATCTGTCCGGGAACTACGCATTGTCAACTTTTTGAAAACAAAACATTTACAAAATTTAGTCTGCTTTTGCGCTTGCCTGTAGAATCTGATCTTTTTTCTAAAGAGATGTACAAGATTGTGGAGTCCCGCGGTTTTGTCAAAGCAAATGCATCCGCTTCTATGATCGGTATTTTAAAATATCTTTTTTCAACCGTGGGAGTGGATGATTCCGATGCTTTGCAAAACACCAATGATTGCATGATCCTGTTCTTGCGTGCATTGGTAAAATGTCTCCGCACGGTTTTGGCTGTTGATTGTGACGATCAAATCCGTACCTTTTCGCAAAAAAGCAAGGATGCGGAGTTTTGCGAGCGTGTAATTGACTATATCAGAGATAACATTTCAGTGATGTTACCCGTTGAAAAGGTTGCCGAGCATTTCTTTATCAGTAGCCGACATTTAAATCGAAAGCTACGAAGCTACTACGAGAAATCATACAGTATGATCGCGGATAAAATACGCGCTGATTATGCTCGCGATTTGCTTTGTTATTCCGGACTTTCTGTTGAGGAGATTGCAGTTCGGGTCGGTTACAGCAACACCAGCAATTTTATTCGCTTTTTCAAGCGAATGGAAGGGCAGGCACCCACACATTTCCGCAAAGGCTTCCATGAGATGAATCGCGGACACATTTGATTTTATCTGCCAAGCAGATGAAAAATAAAAAAATTAAAGGAGAAGACCCATGAAAACCAAACTGTTAGTCTTGTTGTTGGCTCTTTTGATGCTTGTAAGTGCATTTGCAGGCTGTTCAAACGCGACCGACAACCCCGAAGAAGGCAGCACCGAGCAAGAAAGTGATGCCGAATCCACCGCCGAGGATGACGCACTCCCTCCGCCTGACTTTGATTCGATCGATATGAATTGCGAATTCAAGGTTCTGCAAAGAGACGGTGCCGAGAAAGAAGAGTGGGAGTTTGAAAAAGAAGAAAATCCTATCCTAAATAATGCGTTGATCGAAAAGATCGGCTATCTGGAAGAAAAATACAATATTAGTTTTTCTTATTATAGGATCGCACTTTCCGATACCGCAATGATCGCAAACTCGATTCAAGGCGGTGAGCAGGCATATGACTTTTTGTCTTATCCCGCGTATCACAGCAATACGTTGGCGATTAAAGGACTGCTTCATTCTTTGCAAACCGTTGATACCATCGATACTACGCAGATCTGGTGGAACAAAGAGCTAAACGATATGCTTTCTTATCAAGGGCACAACTTCTTTGCCGTTGGTTCCTCCAACCTTTCCGCACTGTGGCGTGCAAGCTGTGTTTTTGTCAATAAGGATATTGCTGAGGACAGAGGATATGCAATGTCTGATATCTATGATATGGTAAATGATCATACATGGACGATCGACAAAATGTTGGAGCTTGCTACAGACGTATATGTTGATGCGGACGAAATCGAAGGTGCTTCTGCGGGCGATACGTTTGGCATTTCCCAAACGGTGTGCTGGTATCCCACATTTTACGGTGCAGGTCTGATGTTCGCAACGAAAGATAGCGACGGTGATTTTGTGGTCAATTCGATCGATGAAAAAACTGTGGATATCATAACTAAAATCATTACATATGTCAATGACGAATCCATTTGCGTTCCTCTCGGTGCCGGAATCGACCAATTCAGCCAGTTTACCGACGGAAAAGCGCTGTTTTTGGTAGAGGGTATCAACGTTTCCACAAAAGCAAAAGGCTCGGCAACCGATTACGGTATTCTTCCCGCACCTCTTGGATCGACCGATCAGAACCGTTATTACAGTTTTGTGCATAAGACCCACAACAGCACCTTCTCGATTCCCGTTGATGTGGATGCTGACAAGCTTTCATGGATTGGTATGATCATCGAGGAAGCAAACTATATTTCCCGTAAGGAAATCTGGCCTGCCTTCTATGAGACGTTGCTCAAGGGGCAGGTTGCAAAGGATCCCGAGAGTGCCGAGATATTAGATATCGTCTTTGATTCTATGGTGATCGATCCGGGAATCGTGTATTCCGCGGAATTCGACAACAAGATTCGCTCCATGGTTTCCACAAATCAGGATAGCGGTATCAAATCCGATCTTGACACCTTAACGGGGGTTGTGCAATACGATCTGGACAATATTATTAAGAAATACAAGGAAGTTATTGCGAAGTACAAGGAGCAATAACTGTAAAAACATGAGGAAGGCGGCGAAACGTCTCCTTCCTCCTCATCCTTTTAGGAAAGGGAAATACAATGTATCAGGAATATATTGAGCCGATTTACGATACAAGATGGAAATATTTTATGCGTTCTGCACGTTGTTTTACAACCGAACAGGAGCGCTTGGATCAGGCTGTTTTAGATCTGCATTTGGATCGTCTCGGGTGGGGGATGCTTTTGCGCGTTGGCTTTGCAAAGGCAATATTCGACCGTAAATTTTACAAGCTGGATCCCGATCACTATGCAAACGCCGCAAAGGAGATAAACGGAGATATTTGGGCACCTGCTCCATACATTTATCAATATTTCGGTTCGTCGTTTACCGAGAAAAACAGCAGTTATGCGACCAATAATGAAGGATATCTCAACCTGACACAGGTCTGTGCCGAGTTGAAGATACCGCTTACCTACGATGCGGAAACCGGTATTGTTGCCGTAACGCCACGCCCCGTATCACCGATCCTGCGCGGACAGGACGATCTGTTCCTTGCTCGCATGGCAGAAGCATTTGAGGAGCCCATGATGCCGGAACCACAGTATAACAATTCCGAGCAGAGCCGACGTGTAATTGCTTCAGCCGGATATCCAAAGGGAAAATACAATTGGATGGATAAACGCTATACCAACCTCTATTCTCCCGCACTGCTTGTCACCAAGGATACAAAGGGCAGACAAGTCATCTATGTTTCCCATGAAAACGCCGAGGGACACAGCACACAGGGCGAGATACTAACCGAAACCGTGATCCTGCGCAGTTACGATCAAGGTGAAACGTGGGAGCGTGTGGGAGCGGTTGACAATATGCGCTGGGCAATGCTGTTTGAAGTAAAAGGGAAGATCTATTTGTGCGGTAACCGTGTGCACCCTTCGCACGCATTGATGATTGTGCGTATTGAAGATCATATGATTCGCAGGCAGATCCTTCCGGGCGAATTAATCAAGCTGAAGACAGACCCCAACGAGGTGTTGGTTCACAACGGACGTGTCTATCTGCCCACCATGCCACGCGTGATCTCAGCGGACGAAAATGCCGATCTTTGCGATCCAAAGGTTTGGAGCATCAGCAATTCCATAGAGGAGTTCCTGACGCGCGACTGGTTTTTCAAGGAAACGGGCGCGGCATCGTTGGATATGTTCTGGCAGCTTGAGGGGAACATCGTGAAAGGCAAAAACGGAAAGATTTATGAGATCTGCCGTTTGGAGATCTGTCCCAACAATGGCTACGCGGCGTTGATGGAGCTGTCGGCGGACGGACTTCATATTTCGCCTGAGCCGACCTGCAATGCTCTTGTCGAAATGCCAACCACAGTCACTAAATTTCAGGCGCGCTACGATGAGGCAACAGATCTTTACCTTGCCATGACCAATCTTCCCACACTTCCAAACCCATATCCCAGCCGCAAGAGCGCGCCTCCGTGCGGCCATCGAAATATACTTTGTCTTGCGGCATCTCCCGATCTCATCAATTGGAAGGTGATCGATATTTTGCTTTGCGACCGCTCGGTGATGACACCTTTGGCATCGGGACGTGCGCACGGATTTCAATATGTGATGTGGGATTACGATGGGGAAGATCTGATCTACGTTGTTCGCGAAGCCAGCGGATATACCAAAAACTTTCATGACGGTCAGTATGTTACCATGTATCGTCTCAAAAACTATCGGGAGCTTGTATTGGAACGCTATCCAAAAGTAAAGTTCTGGAAAAATCCCGACCGTAAACGTTTGTGACTTTGGATGATACAGTATATGTAATACTAATCTCTGATTAAAATATAGAACATATATCCTTTTTTAAAAGTTCTTGAAGGTGTCGGAAACTTCTTTCAAGAAATTTCTGACAAAAAGATTAGTAAAAATACTCTCTTTTTGGAAAGGAACAAATCATGTATAAAAGCTATGTTTCACCTGTATACGGGCAGAGGTGGGAGGAATTCATGCATTCTCCCCGCGCCAATACGCCCGAGAAATACCGGGTTGATCATATCGAATTAGAAATCCATTTGGAGCGGCTTGGCGGAGGAACTGTTTTTCGTGTAGGCTTTACCAAGGCGATCTTCAACAAACAGTTTTACAAGCTGGATCCCAATGATTACAGCCGATCGGCAAAGGAAGAAAACGGAGAGGTTTTGGTTCCCGCACCCTATCTTTGCAAATTCTTTGACGAGGAGCTTTGTGCCGATGCCAATGGTTACGTTAATCTCCATGCCGTTTGCCGAGAGAAAAACATTCCGCTTTTTTATGACGAGGAGACAGGGCTTGCCGTGGTGGCAATGCCGCCCGCGCATCCGTTCAGCCGCGAGGAGGACGAACGTTTTCTCGAGCGCATCGCTTTGTCTTTTGAAGAACCCCATATGCCCGAGCCAAAATACAATAACTCAGAGCAAACCCGTATTCTGATCGAGGAGTCGGAGTTCCCCAAAGGCGACTACGATTGGTTTACCAAGCAGTACGTCAATTTGTATTCGCCGTCACTTCTCATCACGCGGGATAGGGAAGGGCGAAAGGTGTATTACGTTTCCTATGAGCATGCCGAGGGAACCGGATGGGACGAATTACAAACCGAAACCGTTCTGCGTCGTAGCTACGACGAGGGCAAAACCTGGGAGGACGTGGCGGTGTTCGATAACATCCGCTGGGCGATCTTGTTTGAGGTCAAGGGAAGGATCTACCTTTGCGGCACGCTCCTGCATCCCGATGCGGCACTTCGTATCGCACGGCTTGAAGATGACGGAAGCCTTACCGAAGCCGATCTTCACGGCCCCGAGGGCATTTGGACAAACCCCAATGCACATCTTATTTACAAGGGACGCCTCCACCTACCAACCTTTCCGTACGCCATGTCGGCTGACGTGGATGCCGATTTCTTAAAGCCCGAAAGCTGGACTTACAGCAACAGCTTTAAGGATATGCTGACCAAGGATTGGTTCTTTGCCGAAACAGGTGCCGAGGGGCTTGAAACATTTTGGCCATTGGAGAACAACGTGGTGGAGAAGGACGGCAAGCTGTATCAGATCATGCGACTTGAGTGCATCCCCAACAATGGCTATGCGGGGCTTTTGGAAATGACCGACGACGGCAAGAACGTCAAATTGGCTCCCGAATGTAACGGTATGGTGGAAATGCCCACAACGGTAACAAAATTTATGGTTCGCTACGACGAGGCAACGGGGCTGTATCTTGCGTTTGCCAATCTCCCAACTATTCCTATGCCGTTTCCAAGTCGAAGCAGTACACCGGTTTCGGGGCACCGAAACATTTTAGGGTTGGTTGCGTCTCCCGATCTTGTCAATTGGAAGGTGCTAGATGTCATGCTCTGCGACCGCGCGGTGCTCAACTGCGTTGCGTCAGCTCGCTCCCACGGATTTCAATACGTTATCTGGGAATTTGACGGCGAAGACTTGGTTTACGTTGTGCGTGAATCGGTAGGGTACACCAAAACCTATCACGACGGCCAATGCGTGACCTTGTATCGCTTGAAGGATTACAAAAATTTTGTCAAGGAGCGATACGAAAACAGCAAAATTTGGAAAAATCCCAATCGCAACCGCGAAAACCACAATTGATAGAAGAAGAGGACAGTATGAATCCATTAAAAGAAAAAATCAAAGCAGGCAAGCCGATCTGCGGAACGCACGTTACCTTGTGCGAGCCTGCCATTTGTGAAATTTACGGACAGATGGGCTACGACTATATTTGGCTTGACATGGAGCACAGCGCGCTTTCTTACAAGGACGTGATGTATTCGCTCAATGCGGCTAATTTGCGCGGTACGCCCGTTGTAGTACGTGTTCCGCAGGACGATCTCACAGCCACCAAAAAGGTGCTTGAAATGGGGCCGGACGGTATCATTTTCCCTATGGTCAACACTCCCGAGGAGGCAAACCGACTGATTGACTACACCCTATATCCCCCCATTGGCAAACGCGGATGCGGCCCCATGCGCGCCGTGCATTACAACGGCATCACGCTGGAGGACTACACCCAAAAGCAGAGCCTTGAAATGTGCCGCTTTATCCAGATGGAAAGCACGGTTGCCATTGAAAACCTTGAGGAAATGGCCAAAAATCCTTACATTGATGGCTTTGTGTTTGGTCCCGTAGATCTTTCCGGCTCGATTGGAAAGCTGTTGCAGGTGCTGGACGAGGACGACGTGGAAAAGGAGACCGAGACCCAAAAGTGGATGAAAAAGGCGATCTCCATTCTCAAAGCGCACGGCAAATACGTCGGCATTTCGTTTGGCGATACCCGCCCCGAGGTCATTCGCCATTGGCACGATATGGGAATTGACATGATTTCGGTCGGTTCGGATTTCGGTTACTTGTACGAGCAGGGTATGAAAGCACTTGACACCCTGCGCCGCGAACACATTGGGGTAAAATAAGAACCCAAAGTCATCAAAATAAAATTTTCTGTCCGCGTGCCAAAGGGAGGCGGTACATCTCCATACACGGCATTCGGACATGAGAATAAAAAAACAAAACAAATAACAAAGGAGGAACGCTAAAATGCATTTCAGAAAAACAAAAAGATTACTCGCGCCCGTTTTATCTATATTGCTGATTGCGGCAATGCTGATTCCCCTGACAATACTTCCCGCATCGGCAGTTGAGGAGAATACCTCACTTGACAACAATTTGATCATCCACTACGATTTTGAAGGGGAAAACCCGCTGGCTGATAAGGCGACAGCAGGTGCTTCAACGGATGACCTTACTGCGTACATCCAAACGGGGGCAAATAAATCCGCAGCAATGACCGATGAACAATTTGAAACATATTTTAAAGTAAAAGACGGTGTAATAACTTCAGCTGACGGGCCTTTAACCACTGAGGCTGCCACTCCGGTTGCAATTGCATTGGTAACAGCAGAGGCATCAACCAATGACGGTAAAAGTAAGGATCTATACTCTGTTACAAAAGACAACACTACGACGGATGTGACATGGGTAGTTCGTTATTCGATTGCCGAAGTTGGAAACTATGCAATTTTTGATTCGGATCATTCATCAAATGCTTCATTGACGTATTTTTTGCGAAGCGACAGAAATACAAGATTGTATTATTCTAATGGAACAAAAGGTGGAAGTACCAATTCTGCTTTCACGAATGGCTACAGCAAAGATACATGGCTAAATACTGCTATTACACGTAAATATGATACTAATTCTCAAAAATGGACATTTACGGTGGTTACATATAATGATGCTATGACTGCTGTGTTAGCAAAACAAACTATAGAAGGACAAAGCATATACGCTACTGATTGGGGACGACTGTCACTTTTCGCTGTAGTAAATGAAAAAACATTTACCAAAGAAACTTCTGCGGGGCAGGCAATTTATAACGTAGCCCAACAACTCTCCATCGACGATTTTCGCATTTACAATGTCGCCCTGGCCGACGAGCAGATCGAAACATTGATTGCCGATGAGCTTGTAGATAAGGGCGTAAAGACTGCAAATGTCAAAACCGAGGGCGTTCAAATTAAAGAGGACAACAAGGGAACTGACGACACAGCCGATGATACTTTCAGCGTCCGTCTGATCGCGCAGATCAAAGGTAAAAACTACAGCACAGCAGGATTTAAGGTGACCGCGTCCTACACGGGACAGGAGGGAACACCCGCCGAAAAGGATCTTGCCGTTACGGTTGCATACCAATCCTTAAATGCCCAAGGCTACGAGGGGATCATCACCCCCGACGAAGGATATTATTTGATCGCCGTCGTGATCAAGGATATTCCCGCCGCACATAAGGACAGCCTATCGTTTACCTTCACTCCGTACGCGGTGGGAAGTGATGATAAACTGACCTATACCGACAAACCCGCCGTTTACAATATCAAGGCAGGCAGCGTGCAATACGTTGTCGAGAATGAAGCATAAAAAGGGAGGATGAGAACATGAAAAAGATTTATGAAATGCCCGTGGCAAATGTCACGATGCTTATGGATGAGGACGTGATCACCACCTCTACGATCTCCTTCTCGCAAAACGCTTCCGACGATATTCAAAACAGCTACAGCTTCGGCGAGTGGTTCTGATCACGGGGAAACCCCCCGACCGTTGATGTCTGCGTGATGTACCGGCGCGCGGCATCAACTTATGGGGCATTGTGCGTTTTTGCACAGTGCCCCTGATTTTTAATCAAAAAAGGAGTATCATGATGAAAAAATTGATTTCTTATTGTTTATTACTTATTTTGGGA
The DNA here is from genome assembly GCA_017461825.1 of Clostridia bacterium. Lineage (GTDB taxonomy): Bacteria > Bacillota > Clostridia > Oscillospirales > CAG-272 > UMGS1865. The sequence goes on along the minus strand of JAFTXB010000254.1, from coordinate 3,230 downwards.
CTACAGATGTTCGTTTCTTGAGGAGACCCATCTGTGTCGAACGCCAATGGAGAGGATACAACCGATATGACCGACACCGCCGTATATGAAACAACCGATACAACCGACGGTACTACCCAAGAGGAGACCGAAGCAAAAACCGAGCCGCCCACACCGACTACTCCCATTAAGGTCGCTTGTGTTGGCGACAGCCTGACATATGGAAACGGACACGTTACAAAGGCTTATCCGATCGTATTGCAATCACTTTTGGGCGATAACTATGAGGTGATGAACTTTGGCGCGGGCGGACGAACCGCAACCGAGGGCTTGAGCGACTCTGTGCGAGTAGACCGTTCTTACAACATGACCCAGATGTACCGTGACAGCATCGCAATGAAAGCCGATATTGTGATCATTTGCCTTGGTACAAATGACCTTTACGAATGTAATCTGACAAGCGAGACCGGAAAGCAGAACTATATAAAGGCAATGAAAAACCTGATCTCCGACTATCGCAAAGCCGGCGCAAAAACCGTTTATATCTGCTATCCACCCTATGCGCTCAATGCACCTTACAATCAAGTCGGCAATTTGGTCGTGCCTTTGGTCGACCGTGTGGCAGCGGAATGCAATGTTGAGGTGATTGACTTTTATACTACCACTTTGCAAAACCCCAATCTGATCGATTCCGACCGCTTGCATTTGACTGTAAACGGATATAAAACCATGGCAGAGCTTGTTTACCAAAAGCTGACGGGAAAATTCATTTCATAAGCAATTGGAATCCATATTATTGATCAATAATAATATTTTTGACTTGGAATTTTTTTTAAAAACATATATTCGCACATTAAAAGTAACTTAAAAAAACATTTGACCATTGCAGTGACTTAAAAAGTCTATTTCGGAAAAAGGAGAACATCATGAGAACAAGAAACATCGGAACGCATCCCGCAATCGGGATCCGTCCTATTATAGACGCGCGTCGCGGCGCATTGAAGGTCAGAGAATCGCTCGAGGAGCAGACCATGAACATGGCGCGTGCCGCCGCAAAGCTTTTTGAAGAAAACCTGCGCTATGCCGACGGCACACCCGTTCGCGTTGTCATCGCGGATACCACCATCGGCAGAGTGGGCGAGACCGCCGCCTGTGCCGAGAAGTTCAAGAGAGAAAAGGTAGCAGTCACCCTTTCCGTCACCCCCTGCTGGTGCTACGGCTCGGAGACCATGGATATGGATCCCAACACCATCAAAGCCGTTTGGGGATTTAACGGAACCGAGCGCCCGGGGGCGGTCTACCTCGCCGCAGTCCTTGCCGCCCACGCGCAAAAGGGTCTGCCCGCATTCGGTATCTACGGCCATGACGTACAGAACGCCGACGACACCGAGATCCCCGCGGACGTCAAGGAAAAGCTGCTCCGCTTCGGCCGTGCCGCCATTGCCGCCGTTTCCATGGAGGGCAAATCCTATCTCCAGATCGGTGCCATGTGCATGGGCATCGCAGGCTCACAGATCGATCCCAACTTCTTTGAGGATTACCTCGGTATGCGAGTCGAGTCGGTTGACGAGGTCGAGGTTTTGCGCCGCATAGAGAAGGGCATCTACGATCATGAGGAATATGAAAAAGCCATCGCATGGGTCAAAGAGAACTGCCCCGAGGGCTTTGATAAAAACCCCGAATTTATCCGCAAGTCTCCCGAACAAAAGGAACAGGATTGGGAGTTTACCGTAAAGACAGCCCTGATTATTCAAGACCTCATGAGCGGCAACGACCGCCTGCCCCGGGGCTGTGAGGAAGAAATGGTTGGACACAATGCCATTGCCGCAGGCTTTCAGGGACAAAGACAGTGGACGGATTATCTGCCCAACGCCGATTTTGCCGAGGCGATCTGTAATACCTCCTTCGACTGGAACGGCGCGCGTGAGCCCTTTGTGGTAGCAACCGAAAACGATACCTTAAACGGCGTTTCGATGCTGCTGATGAAGCTGCTCACGAACCAAGCACAGCTCTTTGCCGACGTGCGCACCTATTGGTCGGGAGATGCCGTAAAGAAAGCCACGGGATATGAGATCGAGGGCAGGGCAAAGGATGCCGACGGATTTATCCACCTCATCAACTCGGGTGCCGCCACATTGGATTTCAACGCAGGAGCAAAGGACGAGAACGGAGATCCCACCGTAAAAGCATGGTACGACGTAACAAACGAGGATAAGAAGAACATCCTATCTGCCACCGATTGGTGCGCCTCATACAACGGCTACTTCCGTGGAGGCGGTTATTCCTAGCACTTTGTCACCGAAGCAGAGATCCCCTGCACCATGATCCGCTTGAATCTGGTCAAGGGCTTGGGCCCCGTGATGCAGATCGCCGAGGGCTGGACGGTAAAGCTCCCCTCGGATGTAACCGATATTCTTTGGAAGCGCACCGACTATACGTGGCCCTGCACTTGGTTCGCGCCTCGCTGTGACGGCAAGGAGGGTAGCTTCTTTAAGACCGCATACGACGTGATGAACCATTGGGGTGCCAACCACGGCGCGATCAGCTACGGTCATATCGGAGCCGACCTTATCACTCTCTGCTCCATGCTCCGCATCCCCGTATGTATGCACAACGTTCCCGCAGATAAGATCTTCCGTCCCGCAGTATGGAACGCGTTCGGCTCGGATCTTGAAGGGCAGGATTACCGCGCCTGTGCCGCTTACGGAGCGAGATTTAAAAAGAACTGATTCCCAAGGAGGAAATAGCCTTGAAATATGTAATCGGAATCGACTACGGAACGCTTTCGGGCAGAACGGTACTCGTTGACACCGAGACGGGAAAAGAGGTTGCAGAAGCAACGCTGTCCTATGCCCACGGTGTGATGGACGAAAAGCTGCCGTGCGGCAAAAAACTGCCCGCAAACTACGCTCTTCAACACCCCAATGATTATTTGGAGGTGTTAAGATCAACCGTTAAAGAGGTACTCAAGCGCGCCAAGGTGTCGGCAACCGACGTCGTTGGTATTGGCATCGACTTTACCGCCTGCACCGTTCTTCCCATCGACAAATACGGCACACCGCTTTGCATGAAGGAAGAATACGAAGCCGAGCCTCACGCCTACGTCAAGCTGTGGAAACACCATGCCGCACAGCCCCAGGCAGACGAGATCACTGCACTTGCAGAGAAGAGAGGCGAGCCGTGGCTCACGATCTACGGTGGAAAGATCTCCTCGGAGTGGGCATTGCCAAAGCTTTTGCAGGTGCTCCGTG
>JAFTXB010000253.1 GCA_017461825.1 Clostridia bacterium | reverse complement strand
GTTCAAGGAAACGGTTTCCAAAAGAATGTGGATAGCCATATCGTTAATTACGATGTCGAGCTTTTTTCTTTCCTTTGATGATATTGCTACATTTAAATTCTCGTGGGGAGCAATACTTGTGCTGTTAGCAACTTTGTATTGGGGATTGGAAAATAACTGCACAAGAAATCTATCCAACAAGAACACATATCATATCGTATTTCTGAAAGGTATCTTTTCCGGCTTGGGTTCGCTGATCGTCTCTATGTGTTTGCGTGAAAGGTTTGCAGAGGGCCTATATTTTGCCTTAGCATTGCTGTTAGGCTTTGTAGCTTATGGTTTGAGTATTTTTTTCTATATCAAGGCACAAGGGATTATTGGAGCTGCAAAAACAAGTGCGTACTATGCCATAGCTCCTTTTATCGGTACATCCCTAGCGTTCTTTATCTTTGAAGAAAAACCGATTTGGACTTATTTTGTCGGCCTTGGAATAATGATTGTGGGAACAGTGATTGTTGTGATCGATACGCTGGCAAAGAAATATCGTCATACTCACACACATACCCTTACACATACGCATGATGGTACAACTCACGCCCATACAATTGAACATACGCACGATCATAACCATTATATATCAGATAAAAACCATAAGCATTATCATAAAGTGACAGATTGACAAATTCCAATTTGTCGAGCTGAATAGGCGTTGAATGTTGGTGTGATTTTGGTGCAAATTTGGTGCAACACTTTATAGGGCGATACTCACGATATTCACGATATTGCACGAAATCACACGATAAAGCTACGATATCAAACGATATTACACGATATTCACGATATCAAACGGTATTGCTAAAACTCGAAGAGATAATTACCCATTTGGGATTATTTCGATATACAAAAAGCTCTGTTTCGGCAGGGCTTTTTGTTTTTCGTAGGGCGGTGGCTTGCTGCCGCCGTTTTTTGATATATTTGATTGCGGCGGGAGACAAGCCCCCACCCTACATGGATAGGCGATTCAATTTGTAAAAACTCCGCCGTCCTATTTACTTTTCGCCGTTTTTATGGTATAATCTAACCAATCTATAAACTTGAATTTGTCTGTGAAAATATAATGAAATAGAAATATATATAGGGTTTGATATGGAATTTAATGAAAAGATTCAAGAATTAAGAAAACAAAAGGGGCTTACGCAAGAGGAGCTTGCCGAGAAGCTTTACGTTTCCCGAACTGCTATTTCAAAATGGGAGTCAGGCAGAGGATATCCGAATATAGAGTCACTAAAAGCGATCGCGAAATTCTTTTCGGTGACGGTTGACGAGCTACTCTCTACCGACGAGGTATTGACGATAGCCGAGGAAGACAACAAACGAAAAGAAAAGCGTTTTCGTGATTTAATATACGGATTACTTGACTTGAGTATCGCAATGCTCCTTTTTCTGCCGTTCTTTGCTGAAAAAGCGGACGGAACTATTCAAAGTGTTTCGCTCCTCACACTTGGCTGCGTTCAGCCATACTTAAAAATAACGTACCTTGTCGCTGTTATCGCAATGACAGTAATGGGTATTTTGACACTCGCATTACAGAACTGTCAAGCGATGGCGTGGGTGAAAAGTAAAACGACGGTTTCACTCACACTCGGAGCAATCTTGGTACTGCTCTTTATGATAAGCTCACAGCCGTATGCCGCCGTGTTTGCGTTCGTATTGTTAACCATCAAGGCTTTGATGTTGATAAAACGGCAATGATACGAAACGTATCACGCCTGTGACAAGCCGTTTCTTGATTATTCTTATGCCTTCCGCTAAAATGTATTCAGGCGAGAGCCAATATACAAAAGGAAGGTTAAAGAATAATGGAAAAGAAAAACAGCAGATTGTTTTGGGTAGGAGTGGGCTTGCTTGCGGTATTTGTGTTGTGGACTGTGTTAATTCGCTTCGTTGACGTTGAGGCAATCGGTCCCCGACAATCGAGCGTGGGCTTTGCTACGCTGAACGGCTACATTCACAATCTCACGGGTGTGAATATGTCCTTGTACATAATTACGGATTGGCTTGGTCTTGTTCCGATTGGCGTTGCATTCGGTTTTGCCGTTCTCGGTATTGTGCAATGTATCAAAAGGAAGAGTCTATTAAAAGTTGACCGAAGCATTCTTACGCTCGGTGGATTTTACGTCGTCGTAATGGCGGTATATATCCTCTTTGAAATAGTTGTTATCAATTACAGACCGACACTCATTGACGGATATTTAGAAGCATCCTATCCGTCATCAACAACTATACTTGTGATGTGTGTGATGCCTACGGCAATGATGCAGCTTTGTACCCGTATTAAAAACGACTTATTCAGACGATGTGTAATGCTTACGATTACCGTGTTTATTACCTTTATGGTTATAGGCAGACTTGTGTCAGGCGTACATTGGATTACCGATATCATCGGCGGTGCTTTGTTGAGCACAGCGATTGTGTTGATGTATTATTCTATCGGTAACATAGTAGCAAAGAGCCGCTGAACAAATTTCATTTTGTCGAGTAGAATAAGCGGTGAATACTAATGCGATTTTGGTGCAAATTTGGTGCAACACTTTATCAAACGATACTCACGATGTTCGCGATATCAAACGGCGTTCTTAAAACTCCAAGAGATAATTTCTACCTTTGGTTGGAACTTCAAAAATCACTCTGTTTCGGCAGAGTGATTTTTGAGGTATATAGGGCACTTCTATTTGTAAAGAATTGAGTTCGTCTCCTTTACATTTTAAAAACTTTATGATATAATGTAACTGATAGAGAAATTTGAAGGAATATGCTGGAATGGATTTCTATAAAGTCATTGTAGTGATTGATTATTAAACAAACATTAGTAAAATTGAGAAAGAAAAAAGGCCTTGCGAAATTGCAGGACCTTTTTTGGGTTTAAAGCTCGCTGATCAGCACCTCGCGCTCTTCCTCAGCGGAGCGGTAGACGGCTTCGATAATCTTGGTGACGGTCAGTGTTTCCTCGGGTTTGATCAAGAGCTCTGCCTCGCCGCGCAGAACCTTTGCGAGATTTTCGATAATGTAAAAATGCCCGTAAAATTCCTTACCTTCATAAGGCTGCGGAACCGTTTCAAGCACGCTTTGTTCGGTTCCTCCGCGGTAAACAACGGCGTGTTCGGTGTCGATCCCTGCGCACTCGCCCGACAGAATGATGTTGTTCTCCTCTTTGAGATTGGCACTCCATGCGACCTTAAAGGTCATGGCAAAGCCGCCCTCAAAATTGACTGTTCCGCATGCAAAGGTCTCAACGTCCATATCTTCAAGCTTGAAATGTTTGCTTTTTTCGACGTTTTTGCTCAACGCGCCGGAACCTTCCGGCGAGCCGATCTCATTGGTGTGCACGGCAAAGGTGTGCGCCCTGACCGACAGAGGCTTTGGGTTGCCCATCAGCCAGACCGCCGCATCCAAAACATGGATGCCTATGTCGACGAAAGCACCTCCGCCACTGTGCTCCTTGATATGGAAATTGCCCCAAGTTGGGATCCCGCGCCTGCGAATGCGTGAAATCTCGGCATAATAGACTTTGCCAAGCTCACCCCGATCAATCATCCGCTTCGCGCCGAAGCGTTCGGGGGTAAAACGCCACGATTGGCATGCGATCAGATACAATCCGTTTGCATTGGCATAATCATACATCTCTTTGGCATCGGTCAGTGTCATTGCCAGTGGCTTTTCGCAAAGCACATGTGCGCCATACCGCATTGCAAGCATGACGTATTGCTTATGGAGCGCGTTGGGAACGCACACGGACACCACGTTGGGGTGGATCTCTGCAAGCATTGCCTCGGCATCGTTGTAATAGTTCCCGATACCGAATGCTTTGGCAATCTCTTGTGCCGTTTCAATCGATTTGTCACAAACTGCAACAACTTCAAAATCCTTTTCATAATATTGATATGCGGGAATATGCGCACTTTTTGCAATCATTCCGCAACCGATCACGGCGATCTTCCACTTATTCTTGTTCATAATGCTCCTTCTTTTTGTAGGTCAAGCGCTCAAAATCGGCGGGGGCATCACCAAGGTCGGGAATGTCCAACAGCTCGCCGCCGCGTAAAGCAGATTCATGTGCGATCAGACCCGGGATCATAAAGCGTGCCGCGTCCCAAGCATTGTTGGGAGGGAGCTTATTATCCACTACCGCGCGGACGAAGTCATCCACAAGGAAGGTATGCGAATTGAAATGTGCGCCGCTGTGGATCGAGCGGTAGCATTTGGGCAGACGGGAAAGGTCTTGGATCTTTGCATAGCCCTCGATCGCCAAAACGCTGACGGGGCTGGCGTGATCGTCCCAGGTTTGGTGTCGATATTCCTTAAGTTCGCCCGACTTGAATTTGAGATAGTCGATCGGCATGAGCAGATCCGATACGTATTCCATATAACGTTTGGGTTCTTCTCCATCGCGCGTGACGTAAGGTGCGTATTGGAAGAGATGCTGATCGGCAACGCAATCGTACGCCGCCTGCTCGCCGTAAAAAGCGGTGATATAGGTTGAGGGCTTATTGATGCCCACACGGCGGAATTCATTGATGCGCACGGTACTTCCGTCCGACATCTGAAAGAGCGCGGATTCGTTACTGAAGGGATTTTGAAAGTCGTTTTTTTCCTCGCCGTAGATATCATCGGGGAAGTCATCGCGCATTCCCACACAAGACACCTTTACGGCATGCGCATTGATTGCGGGGAATACCATCGAGATCGAATGGGTGGGGTAGAACATTGGGGGAATGCCTGCCACGCGCCGCCAGTTTTCACCGCCACTATGCGAGAAATTGTCATACATCTCTCGAATGTCGTGGTAATATTGCGCCTCGGCATAGACGAATTTTCCAAATGCGCCTTCCTTGTTTTTCTCACGGCAAAAGATCGCAGCGGGGTAGTAATAGCAGGTCTCTCCCATCATGTAGATCTGACGGGTTTCCTTGACGATTTCCACGATCTCTCGCACCTCCTCAACCGTACAGGCGATCGGTACCGCGCTGTAAACATGTTTCCCTGCCTTTAGTGCTTGAATGACCATCGGAGCATGCAGATGACGCTGGGTAAAAATACCAACGCAGTTGATGTCATTTCCCCGCTCCAAAAGATCGTCAAGTGAATTGAAAATTCTCATGTCGGGGTATTTTTCATGTACCTCCTTGCGGCGTTCCTCCATTAGCTCGGCAACCGCAACCTCCTCTACGTCGGGGTGCATACGAAACAGCTTGACAAAGTTTTTGGAAAACGAGCCGTAACCGACGATTCCGATTTTTACTTTCATGCTTTTTCTCCTTTACTGTTATGTTATTTTGCTGATTGTAAAAGTTAAAAAAAACAATATTTATAATGTTTTTCGGATTTTTACAATTCCAATTACAATCGGCTATGTTATGTCATCATTCTTTCATCCATTGAAGGGTCTCGCCGTCTGGACGGGTTGCCCTGTATTCCAAGCCTACATAGCCGTCGTATCTACTGTCACGAACGGCGGTAAGCAGGCGTTGATAATCGACTTTTCCGGTTCCGGGCTCATGTCTGCCGGGAACATCCGCTACATGGAAATGGCCAATAACGTCAATATTGTTTTTCAGAGTCGGCAGGGGATCCTCGCCCATCATTTGCTCGTGATAGAGATCAAACAGTAGCTTGATCCGCTTGCTGTCGGCTACTCTGATCAGCTCTAAGACCTCCTTGGCACGGGGGAGAAAATAGTTTTTTCGGTCAATGTCGTTCAAAGGCTCCAGCAAGAGCGTAACGCCCTCTGCTTCGACGATCGGCTTCGCAGCCAAAAGACAGCGCGTAATATTCTGCATTTGAACAGTGTAGGGGAGATCGTTTTTTTCGCCAATCAAAACGATCATACCCGTGGCCCCCAAGCGATGATAGATCGGGATACTCTCACGCAAGGCTGAGATGAATTCTTCGACTCTGCCGGCGTTCAGGATCCCACGTGAGAGATCGTAAGAAAGCTTTTCATTTCTGCTATCAATATTAAAGATCGAAAAAGAGAGGTCATTTTCACGCAACAGCATTTCCACACGCGAAAGATCCTTGTTGCTCCACTTCCAAAACTCGACTGTCTCTATTCCGCTTTTTTTGCATTCGGCAAACCGATCGTAAAAATCCGTATATTGAAACATCATATCGAGACAGACGGAAAATTTCATTTTTGTGACTCCTATTTTATTTTTTTTCGGAAACACCTTGATTATAGCATAAATTTATGGTATAATCAATCTGCAAATAAAACATAAAATATAACAAACCAAAGATTTTTGCGGAAAGGAATGTCGAAATGTACCATGGACGTTTGACACCGTATGTTCGATTTGCCAAAACGATCAGACGCGGTCCTGATTATCCGAAACCGCTGTATGCTTACGATCATAGGCTGATCTATATGCTGGAAGGGGATATGGGGCTGGTTTTTGAAAAGCAAAGCTATCGCTTATCCCGCGACAGCGTGGCGGTTTTTCCTCCGGCATTGGCATATAAGTTGATGGACAATCGGAAGGAGGGGAACGAGTATGTGATCCTCAATTTCGATTTTCACGATGCCCGACGCGGAACCACTCCTCATCCCCCTGACGATGCGAAAAGCTTTCGTAGTGAGGAGATCTTTTCTGCCGAGAGCTTTCCGCCCTTTCACAAGCCCGTGGTATTGGAACGTGCAGAATATCTGCGGTCACCTCTGCATGAGATCTGTCGGGAGGAAGAAAACGGACAGGCATACGCCGAGGAATGCATGTCGGGATTGATGAAACATGTTCTTTTGCAGATCCTGCGGCAGACCGAGGAACACGCAAAGCGTCCCACCTCGGCAGAGTGGCTTGCCTTGCAGATACGTGCCTATATTGAAGCGAATTATGCCTCCGACTTGACCAATCAATCGGTGGCGCGTATGTTCGGATATCATCCGTATTATATCAATTCCTTGTTTGTCAAATTTTTTCACGAGACCTTTCACGGCTTTATCATCTCCACACGCTTGCGCGCCGCCAAGAATATGCTGCTTGATTCCTATCTGGGGATCGGAGAGATCGCGCGTGCCTGCGGCTTTGGCAGCGATGCCTATTTTTCCGAGTGCTTTAAAAAGCATTTTGGGATTCGCCTCGGGGAGTTTCGCAACAGAAGCAAATAAAAGGCCTGTTTTTGTAATTTTAATGAAGAAGCCTATGCCAAATTCGCAGCATAGGCTCTTTTTCTCCGAAATTATGTTTTTGACAGATTTCAAGCAGAAGGATAGCGTGCGGTTATGCGGTGACACGAAATTCAAAGGGAAACCTGATATTTATTTCGATAGGCACTTGGGGTTTGATGGGTATGATACTTGAAAAATTTCACAAACTTATTTCCGGAATTCAACCCAATATGCAATGCTATTTTCTCACATGAGAAATTTGTCATACGCAATAGGTTTTTTGCGGTTTCCAAGCGCTCCTCTATGATCAATTGTTGAATATTGGTGTTGTATGATTCGCGAATGATGCGCGAAAGATAGTCCGGATGATACTCCATGGCTTCGCTGATTTTTGTTACCGTTAGATCCTCACCGATGTGCGTGCTGATATATTTACAGACCCGATTGTAAATGATATGTTTTTCGGGTTCCGCAATGATGTGTTGCTTGATTTCGTCCAATATCATGATCAGCATGGATTCGTAATAGTAGTATGGCTTGCTCGAATGGATGATATAAGAGCTCAATTGATAAAACAGTGAAACGGTATCGCTTGAAACTTGCGTTTGGATGTATTTTTTATGAAGATCAAAGAAAATAAAATCATCACACGAGAATGTGATCATCAGGAAGGTGCTTGAGGTGCTTTTTTCAATTGCGGAGATCGGAGTGTTGGGGACGATTACCGCTACCGCTCCGCTTTTGAGATTCACAATGTCTTTTTTACCGATTGTAAGCTCGATGTTTCCATCTGAAACCAATATGATGCAATATCGCTGGATCATGGTT
>JAFTXB010000252.1 GCA_017461825.1 Clostridia bacterium | reverse complement strand
TATGCTACATAATCCCAAAAGATAAACGCTCCGTTTTGTCGCACCGCATAAGTTCGATCTGTCCAAAGCAAATATGTTCGCCCAAACAGCGTCGATGCGGCAATCGCCATTTGCCCGCTAACTGTATTTAAATGCCCTATATTTGGCAAACAAATTAAAAATCGCAGAAGCTCACCTGGCATTATTATAAGTAGTCCTTTTTTTATCCAAAAATGATTGTCCTCTGTAGGCATGTAATGTTCTTCTTCTTTCTGTTTGAAAAGTAGAAAAACCCCCACCCAAACAAAAACCATACTACAACAGCAAAGAGCGACCCAAGCAAGGACAATAGTAAACCCATTATAGCCCAACGGTGAAATACCGTATGAGATAATTAACTCAACAAGGAAAGTCGCTATAATGTTACCTATACAAGTTACTGCTCCATATAAAATAAAATCAGAGAGCGTAAGATTCCATTTCTTCATCTGTATTTTTCCTTATATTTGATGTACGAATATAATAATATTATTCAAAATTTATTATATCAAAATAGTTGGAATTTGTCAAGTATTATTCCTATAAATTCGATCCGCTCCCACAAAAAGCAAAAAACGACTGAGCCATTTGCATTTCAGCTTTTGGCTCAGTCCTATTTTTATTTCTTTGGAAAAATGTCCGATATGATATTTTTTGTATTAAGATCCAACAAAACAGCCAAGGTCTTTTGAATGGTTTTATAGACGTGCGGATCAAGCTCCGACGTTTTTTTCAGCCATTTGTAATTCTTGATCGACAGCAGATCCGTCAACGTTGTCGCATTATTTGCCGAAAGCAGCTGATAAAGCGCATCTACAAATTGCTCTCTTTGCTCTGGTGTCATCGTGCGTATCCATTCGTTAACTGTTTTGTCGCGCCGACGGCACTCGTTTGTAACCTTTCGCAAATGTACAAAGGATGCGCCCATAACCTCCCACGATACGCCGTCATGCTGCCACAATCCGGTCTGTCGGCTTTTTACCACATGGTAATTTTCGTCGTGCTCCATCAGCATGCCGATCAGCGAGGATTGCGGAACAAAGGATTTGATCAAATGTTTGGTTTTGATATAATCGGGATCATTCAAAAAGCCCTCAACAAACCCGGGGCCGTCGTGGCTCCAAACGGTTTCAAGCTTCTTCTTGATCGGTTTTGAGCACCGCGTTGCGGCGTAAACTGAAAGATTTCCGCCCTTACTGTGCCCCGCAATGTGAATCGTTTTGCCAGAAAAGACTGAGGCAGCCTCTTCGAGATAGGATACGGCGGCAGCCTGTGCGGGTACGGTCTGCATAAAGCTCATATTAAAATCCTCTTTCCACCCCACCAAGGTATCATCGGTTCCTCGATAAGCAACCAGCATCGTGTCGGACGTTGGGAAAAAGGTCGTCGCCGAAAACTGCGTCTCCCGTGAAAGATCGATTACATTGACATGCGCTCGCATATTGACGGCTCGGTATCTTCGGCAATCCTTTAAGGCGCGGAAGATCTTGATGATGTCCTTTGGTATGATCGCTCCGATCGATATTTTCTTAGGATCGGGATTTCGTGCAAAAAAAGCGTTTGCGGCGGCGCGGATCGGAACGGTTGTACCGTCGTGTGTCCCGGGAACGATTCCCTTTAAATCGAGATAAGAAATCAATGAAAAAATCAAACTGTCAACTTCATTCAACGGCGCTTGTTCAAAGGTAAGATCTCCCCGCCAACTGATATAATCGTTGAGTGTTCCCATTGATATATGTTTTTCTCCTTTTAACGGTGATAAAGGCGCTTGCTTTCATAGCAAGGCTCACAAGTAAGATTGATCCCCAACTTTTTTAAGGTATGTTCATCGTTTTCGACAAGAATAACCGATGAATGGAGCTCACAGGATTGCAAATTTGGCAGTTGTTTTTGCGCCTCAGCGGCAACAGGGTCGGAAACAGCACAGATCGACAAAGCGATCAAAAGTTCATTGGGGTGTAATCTGGGATTTTTACTGCCAAGTGTTTTGACCTTCAAGTTTGTAATCGGCTCCAAAATTTCGGGAGAGATCAAATCGATTCTATCATCAATACCGGCTAAAGTTTTCAGCGCATTAAGCAGGGCTGCCGAAGTTGCTCCAAGCAAACGGGATGTTTTTCCGGTAACCATTCTGCCATCTGCAAGTTCAATAGCAACAGCAGGTTTTCCTGTTGCAGCTGCCTTATCTCGCGCGACTTGAGCCACTTTTCGATAATCGATATCGATGCCGGAAGACTTCATAATCAAACGGATCTTTTCAACGTCCCTTGCATCCGCACTTCCCTTTCTTTGATTGGAAAGTGCTGTGTAATATCGGCGTACAATTTCCATTTTTGCCGCTTGACAAACAGCGTCATCATCAATGATGCAGTTTCCCGCCATATTAACGCCCATATCAGTTGGCGATTTATATGGCGATTTTCCATGAATTTTACAAAACATGGCGTTTAGTACCGGAAAGATCTCTACATCACGGTTATAGTTAACAGTTGTAACACCGTATGCTTCCAAATGGAACGGATCGATCATGTTCATATCATTGAGATCGGCAGTTGCCGCTTCATAAGCGATATTAACGGGATGTTTTAAAGGCAGATTCCAGATCGGAAAGGTTTCAAACTTGGCATATCCAGATTGAATCCCGTTTTTATGATCATGATAAATCTGACTCAAGCAGGTTGCCATTTTTCCACTTCCGGGTCCGGGTGCCGTTACAACAACAAGAGAACGTGAGGTTTTAATATAGTCATTCTTTCCGTAGCCTTCATCGCTTACAATGGTATCAACATCGGAAGGATACCCCGGAATCGAATAATGTCTGTAAACACAAACGCCCAATGATTCCAAACGTTTTTGAAATTTGAGTGCCGCAGGCTGATCCTGCCAACGTGTCAAAACCACGCTCCCGACAAAGAGGCCGAAGCTTCGGAAGGCATCTATTAATCTCAAAGTATCCAAATCATACGTAATTCCGAGATCTCCGCGGACCTTATTTTTTTCAATGTCATTTGCATTGATGACTATTACAATTTCAGCTTGATCTTTTAATTGGATCAGCATGCGGATCTTACTGTCTGGCTCAAATCCGGGAAGAACACGTGCGGCATGATAGTCGTCAAACAATTTTCCGCCAAATTCAAGATAGAGCTTGCCGCCAAACAAATCAATTCGCTCGCGAATATGAGCTGATTGCATAGCAATATATTTTTCATTGTCAAAACCCTGTTTGTACATGATTCTTCCTTTCATTTCTGCTTTTTTTGAAGGTAGCATACACCATCGGCAGAGACAGTTAGTGTTGTACTGTAAAATTCTGTCATAGCGGTTATCAAATAATCGAGATCTGCACATCCTGCTGTTTCATAAGCTGAGTGCATTGCAAGCTGAGCCATTCCGATATCAACGGTAAGCAAAGGCACAAGGGTGTTGGAAATATTCCCTAAAGTAGAGCCCCCCGGAGTATCGCTACGGTTGGCAAAGAACTGGTATGGCACCTTCGCACGTCGACATATTTCAGAAAAAAGTGCAGACGACATAGCATCGGTAGCATATTTTTGCGCAGCATTGGTTTTGATTACAATTCCTTGATTCATATGCGGCGCATTTTGCCCATCGGAAAGCTCAGGATGATTCGGGTGTTTTGCATGCGCATTGTCAGCGGATACCATCATAGAGCTTGCAAGCATCGTCTGTTTATTACAATATAATTGCTCACAAATTCGATCCAAAACATTTGAAAGGAAAACCGACCCCGCTCCCTGTTTGGTAGCACTGCCAGTTTCTTCGTTATCAGCCGCATAGTAGAGAGTAACCGCCGAATCATTGGTGGCAGCAATAAAGCTCTCCAATGTTGCAAAAGCACACATCAAATTATCTATCCTAGGTGCCGAAAAGAATTCATTCGAGGCTCCCCAAACGGTTCCGGGCATTCGATTATAAACATATAAATCCATACCGACAATATCGTCGACCTTACATTTTAGCTCCTCAGCAATCAGTTGCAGCAAAAATCCGGACTCTTTTCTTTCTTGAGAAAACAACGGTAACATATCAACTGCGGGATTATAAGCATATCCTGAATTAACCGAGCGATTAAAGTGAATAGCAACATTGGGAATCAATAAAAGATCTCTATCAATCTTACAACTAAACGATTTGAAAATATTGTCGTCTTGCTTAACAATAACGCGTCCTGCAAGAGAAAGCGGTCTATCAAACCAGCTCGATAAAATTGTGCCGCCATAAACCTCGGTATTCAGTCGCATATAGGTTTGAAAAGCCGGAGATTCAAATAGATTTTTTAATTTGAACATCGGAGAATCCGTGTGGCTCGCAGAAATCATAAAGTGATGAGGTTTTTCCTTTGGAATTTGGAAAGCAATTATCGAAGATCGATTTCTTGTCAAAAAATAACCGTTTCCCGGTGTCAGATCCCATTTTTGGGACTCAGATAAATCGATATATCCTGCTTTGAGTAACCGATCACTAATTGTATCAACTGCTTGAAAAGCTGTTGGACTTTGGGTAATAAAATCAAGCAATTCATTGATTTTACCGGTGTTCATAGTTTTACCGCCTTATCATTTAAAATCATGTCTTATTCATACAAAATAAGTACCATTTTTTACATCTATAATTATACCACGCACCTCGACTTTTGTCAACAAAAACTATATTATTCATTTAAAATTACGCCAACATAGAGTATTTATTTTCTAACAATAAGATTTAACATGCAATTGTAAACAAATATTTACAATTTTACATTTTTTTTTTTGAAATAAGCATTCCATTTTTTTTAAAAGTATGTTATAATATGAATAAATACCGAAATGGTAACAGGAGGAAAAAATGGCTATCAAAATGAGAATTCTTTTTGCATCCAACAAAAAGAAAATTAAAAACATTGCAAATGAAATTAAAGCAAAGTATGAACTCGCATTTAACTCGGTTGACGCAATTCCCCCCGCATATTCTTGTGACAAAGAAAGAATTGTCATTTTGGCGATCTCTGCCAAAGGCGACATCAGTGATTCCCTTCGTCTGTTTTGCCGCGAGATGACAAAAGCGCGTGCGCAAAATATTGCTTTGATGATTGACGGTGACCAAAAAGTTGCAAATAAACTCAAAGAGATTTTGACAGAGGCAGGAACCAATGTCGTTGACGAAGTCCTCTATGTCAAGGGCGGACTTCCTATCATTGGTGGTTCAATTAAGCCTGATGAAAAAGCTGAAATCTTTGCTTGGGTTGACAGAGTGATTCAAAATTTGAAGTAAATTGATAAAAATGATCCCCACATCGCAAAATGTGGGGATCATTTTTATAGGTAAGAAAAAAGCAGATGTTGGCTATGCATATCCATAAGTGTATAATCGGGAATTTCATAGCGATTATCATTGGAATCACGAATTAAAATGCGATTGCTTCCTCGAATCAATTTGATATCACTGTGGCGGTTTCTGATTCGAAAAGCAATGTCGCCACGATCGGTTTTTACCAACCATTTAAGAGATCCGAATTTTTCATTGCTACTGATAAGATGCGTAATCTTTGGAATCATGTAATATTCAGAAAAGCACGACTCCAGCGCTTTGCGCGATGTGTCATCAAGCTCCTCAAAATCACGTACAAAGGCTATTTCCTGTTCCGTTTCATCAAGTAATGTAATGTACATGGTGAGATTACTAAGAGGAAACAAGCGTCTGGGTTCAAGATTCTCAAGCACTGTTCCGTCTTTTAAAATTACCCTTACACGGTAAATGTCGGTTTGTTCAATACGTCCTGTATATTTGTCGATATAAATTCTACCCATATCATCTCCTCCTTAATCGAAGTTTTCTTGGCGTCGAGAGGCGGCAACTTGATCTGACATCGATTGGATTTGCACCAAACGGTAATATTTGCCTTTTTGTTCCATCAATTCTTGAGGTGTACCGCACTCAATGATATTACCGTTGTCAATTACAACGATCTTATTTGCTTTGGAAAGAGTAGAAAGACGGTGTGCGATCATCAAGGTGGTTCTGCCACTAATTAAATGCTCAATTGCCTCTTGAATCAGATGTTCAGTCTCAGAGTCAACAGATGCAGTTGCCTCATCAAATACAAGCATTTTAGGATTTCGAAGCATGGCACGTGCAATTGATATGCGCTGTCTCTCTCCGCCGGAAAGCCCCACTCCACGTTCTCCAAGAACAGAATCATATCCATCTGGTTGTCTCACAATAAATTCGTGAGCATTTGCAATGTCGGCAGCATTTATAATCTCATCAACCGAAAAAGTGTTGTCGCCGTAGGCGATGTTATTGTATATAGTGTCATGAAACATCATGGGTTCTTGTTGAACATAGCCGATATGAGAACGGTAGTATTGCATATCGATCTTTCTGATATCGACCCCGCCCACCGTGATCGTACCTTCATAATGATCGTAATATCTCAGCAATAAATTGATAAGTGTTGATTTTCCGGAACCTGTTGTACCAACAATACCAACGATATCTCCGGGCTCAATGGTCAAATTAATATTTTTTAGCACCTTTTTGGTTCTGTCAAAAGAAAAACTGACATTTTTAAATTCAATTCTTCCGCCAATATCAGCATTTGTATTGCCTTTTCCAAAATCATGTTCTGGTTCTGCGTCAAGAATATCCATAATTCGCTCGGCTGAAGCCATGGCATTTTGCATCGAATCCGAAAGATTGGCAAAAAAGTTGACAGGTTCATAAAACATGGTTGCGTAAGAGATAAAAGAAACCAAAAGTCCAACCGAAATCGTACCAACTGTATTGGTTTCAATCCCTTTCATTACAAGGTCTCCGCCAAGCCCCCAAATTATAACACTTCCGCAAGCCATAAGGCAGTTAACAATTGCAGGATAGGCATGAAGGATTTTACCTGCCTTTGAATCATTTTCTCGCCAGTCTTCGACACACTCTTCAAATCGCTTGGTAGAGTTTTTTTCATTTGTAAAAGACTTGATAACACGGATTCCGGGGATAGTATCGGTCAAAACTGATGTAACCGCCGAGGAACGTCTCCAGATCCTTCTGTAAAAAGGTGCAATCTTTTGACGAAAAATACGTGAACCTATAGCAACGATGGGAACGGGAAACAACGAAAACAGCGTTAGTTTCCAATTGATGCATAGCATAACGACCACGATTCCCACCAGCTTAAAAAATTGAACAACCACTTCCTGCGTGATACGAAGCATAAATGCCTGAAGTGTTGCTGTATCTCCGCTAATGCGATTGATCACAGATCCTGTCGAGGTCTTATCATAAAAACGCATTGGGAGGTGTTGTGCCTTTTCATAAACCTCACAACGAATCGCCGCAACGATCTTGTTCCCGCAAATGCGGAGCATATATCCCCGTATTCCTGCCAACGCATAATGAACAATATGAACACCAATCAAAGAAAAAGCGACCGCCAACAACAAGTCCCGTTTTGTATTCGGCAAAATATCATCTACAAGCTGTTTTGTAAGCATTGGGGGAACCAATGCTAAAACAGTCGTAAGAATTGATATAAACACCGACACAACCAAAACAGGTAGTTGGGGTCGCAAATACTTACCAAGCTTTTTAAAGAGCTTGCCTTTGTTCATACAACTTATACAAGGAACACCGGGAGCAGAAAGGGTTCGCCCGCAACGCGGGCAAATAGACAGGTGCTTTTCAAAAGTAGCGGAAACGGCGCTCAATGCTTCTTCTACAGAAGCATCACCGTCGTGAATCTCTGTCACATACTGAACAACCGCATCACATAAAGGCGCAACAGCAAAAGTAAAACGGTAAATATCAAGCACTTCCCCGTCTTTCTTTTTTGCGCGCAGCATTCCGTTTCCGTACATTCGTTTTGTGTACAATTCGGAAATATCGGAAAAAGCCACCTTTTTGGAAACTGTGTCGCTACCAAAATCATAGGTGAACAAATGTGCTTTTGTCACAAGTAAAACGTTGCAACTGTAATTTGCTTTTGCGGAGATTTCTCCGACGATCGCAAATAATACCGGTTCATCTTTTTCGGAGATTTCAACAATCGTCCGAATCTGCTTTTCTTCCAATTTTTGATTGGTTAAAAAGGGAGTATCCATGTCCGTGTGCAGCCCCAAAAGGCGCTCTCCTTTATTTGGTTTTGCACATTATACCATTCCTTTTTTGATTTGTCAACCCTTTTCTTGAAAATTTTTTTCAGTTTTTTTGTATAAAAAGGGATTGCACTTTTTTACGCAATCCCTAAAAAATGATGTTATAAATAAGAAGTAGAAAATGTTTAAAAGCGCATGGTCAACTGGTCTGTTTCATTGACATTATCCAAAACACCGTTTGCACGAAGCATATCGATAACCGATTTGCTGAGCTTTGCGCGGATCTGGAGATCTTCCACCGAAAAGAACGGTTCTTCATCACGCGCCGAAATGATATTTTGAGCAGCGCTTTCACCCAGCCCCGGCAATGATGAAAACGGCATGCGGATTGCTCCATCCTCGGGAAGAAATGCATAGGAATGGGATTTTTGGAGATCCACCGGTAAGAATCTGATTTTTCTTGCCATCGCCTCATTGATCAACTGCAAAGTGGTAACACTTGCTTGCTCCTTGGGTGACGCTTCCTTACCTCGTTTTTGAATATCACGCATAACAGCAACCACATTCCCTTTTCCGCCTCGAACGATCTGCGCGTCAAAGCCGTTTGGAGCAACAGTAAACATCGTGCAATAAAATGCAACAGGCTGATGTACCTTATACCAAGCCAAGCGGATCGCCGACATAACGTAAGCCGCCGCATGTGCTTTCGGAAAGAGGTATTTGATCTTTTTACACGACAGAATATACCATTCCGGAACATTATGTGCCCGCATATCGGCTTCCCATTCGGGGGTCAATCCTTTTCCCTTTCGAACAGCTTCCATGATCTTAAAAGCGGTTGCATTTTCCAAACCAAAGCGGATCATATCCAACATGATACCGTCACGAGTACCAATAACGCGCGAAATATCACAGATTCCCTCTTTGATGAGATCCTGCGCATTTCCTAACCACACGTTTGTGCCGTGCGTTAGTCCGGAGATCTGCAAAAGGTCGGCAAAATTCCGTGGTTTTGCATCAAGAAGCACTTGCTGAATAAATGGAGTGCCAAGCTCGGGCAAACCGTAAGTTCCAATCGTACAGCCCTCAATGTCATCCGGGGTGATTCCAAGTGGCGCTGTGGATTCAAACAATTCGTAAACCGAGCGGTCGTTCATGGCAACATCAAGCACCGATGTATTGGTAAAGGTCTCAAGCCACTTGTATTTGGTTGGCATATCGTGTCCAAGCTCATCGAGCTTAAGGATGGTGTCATGCAAATAGGAAAACGCAAAGTGTGTTGTGATGATATCGGAATTTGGATCGTCAGCAGGATGTTGTACCGGTGTAAAATCATAAACGTCATACTTTTGAGGTACAACGATAATACCACCCGGGTGTTGTCCTGTTGTCTTTTTAACACCTACGCAATTCATCACAAGTCGGTTCATTTCGGCACGGGAAAGACTGATTCCCTTTTGTTCGACATACTTAGCAACATAACCGTATGCCGTCTTATCTGCGAGTGTTCCAAGTGTTCCCGCGCGGAACACATGACCTTCGCCAAATAATTCTTCGGTATACTTATGAACGCGTCCTTGAACATCTCCCGAAAAATTCAGGTCGATATCGGGCGATTTATCACCGTAAAAGCCCAAAAAGGTCTCAAACATAATATCATGACCGTCGGCTTTATATTTGGTGCCGCACTTGGGACACATCTTGTCGGGCAAATCAAACCCCGAACCAACTGAACCGTCTGTAAAAAATTCGTTATGCTTACAGTTGGGATTTGGACAATAATAATGCGGAGGAAGTGGGTTGACCTCTGAAATACCTGCCATAGTTGCAACAAAAGATGAGCCAACCGAACCGCGCGATCCAACCAAATATCCCTGTTCCTCGCTATAATGAACAAGACGTTGAGCGATCAGATAGAGTACCGCAAAACCGTTTTTAATGATTGAGGTCAATTCACGCTCCAAGCGCGCCGATACCAACTCCGGCAAAGGATCGCCATACATGCTTTTTGCCCTCTCCCAACACATATCTTGAAGCTCTTGCTCGGCACCTTCCATTTCCGGCGTATAGGATCCCTTTGGAATAGGACGAATCTGCTCAATTTGATCTGCTATCAAATTGGTATTGGTTACAACCACCTCATAAGCTTTTTCTTTGCCGAGATAAGAAAACTCCTCAAGCATCTCTTCTGTTGTACGGAAGTAGATTCCAACATCCTTGTCGTAATCCTTAAACTTCATTCCTGCCAAAAGTATCTTGCGGTAAAGCTCGTCCTCTTTGTTTAGAAAATGAGCATCACAGGTCGCACAAACAGGCTTATGATACAGTTCTCCCAATTCAACAACACGTCTGTTCAGATCACGCAAGCCTTCTTCATCGGCAATTCTTCCGTCTGCAATCAGAAAACGATTATTACATATGGGTTGAATTTCCAGATAATCGTAAAAATTAACGATATCTTCAATTTCAGACTCCGGTCTGTTTTCCAATATAGCTCTGATTAATTCTCCGGATTCACAAGCTGAACCAATGATCAATCCTTCCCTATGCTTTTCCAAAACTGTTTTCGGAATTCTTGGAAAGCGTTTGAAATAATCCAAATAGCTCATCGAAATCAACTTATACAGATTTTTCAAACCTGTTTGATTTTTTACAAGCAAAATCTGATGATATGTATTCAGTTTTAAGGGGTCCGCCTTTTCAACCATGTCTTTATGAAGACGATTGAGATCGGTAAGCTCCATTTTTTCCATAATCTCAATCATTCTGAAATAGATCATTGCCAGCATCTCAGCGTCATCGCAGGCACGGTGATGGTTAAAATCACCAAGCTCATATGCCGCCGCGATCGTATCCAGTTTGTGATTTTTTAATTCCGGATTGATAAACTTGGAAACGGCAACCGTATCTAAATAAGGATTTTCAAAAGCAAGACCGGCAAGCTTTGCAAAATGTCGAATAAAACCGATATCAAAATTGGCGTTATGCGCGATCAAAAGGGTTTTGTATTTTTTTGAAGTATCATTATTTCCAATAAAATCGAAAAATTCGGCAAGTGCTTGCGGATACTTAGGGGCTCCCGATACCATTTCATTTGTAATTCCCGTCAACTTCACTATTTCTTCGGGAATCGGACATTCGGGATCAACAAATGTGTTAAAACGCTCCAAAACCTTACCGTCTTTGATCTTAACGGCACCGATTTCGGTGATCATACAATTTCTTACCGATAAACCGGTTGTTTCAATATCAAATACAACGCATTCGGTGTGAAAATCCGGATCACATACACCGGAAACAGCACCGGCTGTGTTATTGACAAAATAAGCCTCCATGCCGTAAATAAGTTTAAATGGATTGTCGTCGGTTGCGTTTTTTTCAAGCGCTATCATCGCCTCCGGAAAGCCTTGTACATTTCCGTGATCTGTAATGGCGACTGCCGGATGCCCCCATTTCATTGCGGTTTTTACGGCAATATCGGGAGCAATCAAAGCATCCATTGTAGACATGGTAGTGTGTAAATGAAGCTCAACACGTTTTTTTTCTGCTTTATCTTTGCGCGCTACCTTCGTTATCTTTGCAATATCGGTATAGAAAAAGGTAAAATCAAGATCTACCTTTCCTTTGCGCGTCATTTTTTTTGCATATCCGCGCATAGCAACGATACTGCCGTTTTTTATCAAACCGCAAAGTTCATTTGCAGCTTCCGGTTCCATGCCGAATGTGCGATGCTCAATAGAGGTATTACCGTCAAAAATATCAAAGCTGATATCAAACTTATCCCCGCCGCGGCTTTCTTCACGTTGGAAATTAAAGATTTCCCCCACAATTACAATATTACGTACCGGTTTATCGATTGATGCAATAGAAATTGGTTGAATAGAAAAAGGCTCCCCCAATATGTATTCCGGAGAGGAAATATCAAAAACAGAGTAGCCGATACGACATATGCCGTCACCAATATTAGGTGTGCTGTCATCAGAATAAATTGATGCGGCGCGAGGCAAAATTTCCTTTTCCTCCTCAGATAAAGAAGATTCTGTTTGATACTGCGATTGTTGCATACGCAGATACTCCACCTCTGCTTTTGCAGCATCCCGACTCATTTGCTGTATCTGAGATGCAACTGAGTTTTGATACATGGAAGGATCAAAATCCTCCATACGGTGTATATTCACTTTGACAGTCAAACCGTATTCCTCTTTAACAATTTCCTCCATTAACTGAGGGGTTTTTGCATCATAAATCAGATCCACTCCACTGTCAGAGAACGGGATCTCAATATTTAGTACGCCGTCGCTGTAACGGTAATCACAGTGATTAAAAAATCCGTTGGCAACGATCCCGCGGCGATTGGTTTCCATCAAAAGATCAGGTATTCTGCTTTCATCAAAAAAAGAAGAGTTGTATCGCGGACAAATTCGAACAGCATTTAACTGGTATGCTGTTCGAATTTCCTCTTCGATCTCATACAGCATTCTTTTTGATATAATACGCGGAAATGCCGCCGAGGCTTCGATCATCCTCTGCGGCTTGTCCGCTCTGAGCGTAATACTGTTGGCATCGGCAGAAAGCAATATTTCAGCAAATTCTGCCGATGGCGTATATCGATTGAAAATCTCCAGTAAATTTTTACTCATTTGTTCATACCGTCTTTCAAAAGACGAATTTCTTTGATCAAGCGTTCAATTACAAGTTCTTCCGGAATTTTCTCAATAATCTCACCGTGACGGAATAATACCGCCTCGCCTTTTCCTCCGGCAATGCCAATGTCCGCCTCGCGTGCTTCTCCGGGACCGTTTACAACACATCCCATCAAAGCGACTTTGACAGGCACATCTTCCAATCCTGCCTCTGCCACGGCGGCTTCAAAACGTTTTACCAATGGGATAAGGTCGATCTTAGTACGGGAGCAAGTGGGGCAACTGACGATATCCATTCCGCACTGCCCTTCAATTCCAACCGCACGCAGAATTTTCTTTGCAGCGTCAACCTCCAGTACGGGATCATCAGTGAGTGATACGCGCAAAGTGTCTCCGATGCCATCGCAAAGCATTGCGCCAATACCAACAGCACTCTTGATCATACCGCGATCGCCGCCGCCTGCTTCAGTCACACCAAGGTGCAACGGATATGGACAAGCCGCTGCCAGCAATCGGTTGGCACGTATCATATCGGGAACGGTCGAAGCTTTGATCGAGATCACAGTATCGACAAAATCAAATTTCTCCAGAAGCGCGGCATGATACAAGCCGCTTTCACACAATGCTTCGGGGGTGGGGGCACCGTATTTTGCCAGAATATGCTTTTCCAATGAGCCGCTGTTCACGCCGATTCGTATCGGGATCCCACGTGTGCGGCAGGCATCGCAAACCGCCTTAACACGATCATCATCCCCGATATTTCCCGGATTGATACGGATCTTATCGAAGCCGAGCTCTGCACAGCGCAAAGCGATCTTATAGTCGAAATGAATGTCGGCAACGATCGGGATGCGGATTCCCGCCTCCTTGATCTTCAAAATCGTATCGGCAGCTTCAAGAGTAGGAACTGACACGCGAACGATGTCACAGCCACTCTCTTCCATTGCCTTGATCTGTGCCACTGTTTTGGCGGCATCAAGCGTATCCGTATTAGTCATTGATTGAATTGCGATTGGATTCATTCCGCCGATCTTGCGGTTACCGATCGTAACCTCACGGCTTTTTCTTCTGATTTCGTTATACTTCATAATGCTATAAAATCCTTTATCATAATTAAGACTGCCAGTGTTAGAATGATAACAAGACCGATAAAATTGATCATTCCCTCAACCTCTTTTTTAAGCGGTTTCCTTCGAATCGCTTCAATGATATAGATGAGCAAATGCCCACCGTCAAGTGCGGGAACGGGAAGCAGATTCATCACACCGAGATTGATAGAAATAACAGTGACGAGGTGTAAAAGATTTAACCAACCCATTTTTGCAACATCGGAGATTGTTTTTGTGATCCCGACAGGACCTGAAACAGCTTCTACTCCGTAGCGGCCCGAAAAAAGTCCAAACAAAGAATCAAAAACCATTTTTACGGTTGATACCGAGCGGTACCACGTGTGCTTCATAACAGTCTTGAAATCAAATTCGGGTTCCGCATAAACTCTGAAATCCATATTTCCAAAGGTTGCGCCGCTGTCAACAAAGGATGGGACGATCACGTTTTCCAAAACGACTTCTTCACCGTTTCTCAAAACAGTAAATTGCATAGGACGGTGTCCTTGATTCATAATCTCATACGACAGTTCATGCGCTGTATGCACACGTGTACGATTGACTTTTTTAATAATATCACCTTTTTGGAGTCCTGACTGTTCGCTAAGAGATGAAGTGAAAGAAGTCTTTAAGAGATCAAGATTTAAAGAAACATTCTCAAGATTCATTATTTTATCAGTTCCGTCTTCGAATAAGCGGTGAACCGTAAGACAAAATACTCCGTCTTCATCAGAGGCAACAATCTCCTGTAAATGAGAAAACGAATTTAGCGAAACGCCCTCTATTGCCAAGATATAATCATTGTTTTGAAGCCCATTGTGTTCAGCTTCAGCTGTATATACCACATGAAAATTTGCTACTACATTAGTGCCGATATTTCCTGCCCCTGAAGCAAAAACGATTACCAACATTAAAACAAAGCCTAAAACTATATTCATGGCAGGACCTGCGAGCGAAATCAGCATCCGTTTCCATACGCTTTGATTGGAATACATATGTTTTGCATCCTCTTCGCTGATCAACGGAGACGTCTCCTGCGTGTTGATTTCAGAATCAGGTTCGGTATTGAAAAAGAAGCTGTCTTTTCGCTCGGGATCTTCGGGCGTTTCAGGCTGTGAGCCTTGAACGACATCCATACCGTTTTCCCCCCACATGCTGACAAATCCGCCCAAAGGGACCAAACGCAAGGAGTAGATGATACCGCTTTTCTTTGATTTGTGCGAGATCAGCTTTGGCCCCATTCCGATGGCAAATTCCAAAATTTTAACGCCGCATAGGCGAGCAACTACAAAATGTCCCAGCTCATGAATAAAGATCAAAACACCAAATATGACGAGTGCGAGTAAAATATACAAAAAATCCAAAATCTCGGCTCCTTCGTTCCTTTGCGGAACTATTATCTAATATATTCTTCGGCAAGCCGTCTTGCCGCGCTGTCAAAAGCAAAAATATCCTCAATTGTAGAGATCTTCTTTGCGTCTGTCAAGGCGTTGACTGTTTTGGTAACGACGTCAAAGATCCCGGTATAACCGAGCTTTCTTGACAAAAAGGCACCGACAGCCACTTCGTTTGCTGCGTTTAACACTGCGGGAACCGCGCCGCCCTGTGCAATCGAATCCAATGCCAGTTGAAGCAATACAAAGGTCTCGATATCGGGCTTTGCAAAGGTCATTTTACCTACCTTTGTCAGATCAAGCTGTGGAATGACCGCCTCGGTTCTGTCAGGATGCGTCAATGCATAATGTACGCAAAGTCGCATATCAGGCACAGACATCTGGGCAATTACGCTGTTATCAATATATTCGACCGCTGAATGCATTATGCTCTCGCGGTGTACCAAAACCTCGATTTGGTCGGGACGAACATTAAACAGATGTACTGCCTCAATGACCTCAAAGCCCTTATTCATAAGCGTAGAACTGTCGATGGTAATTTTGGCTCCCATGCTCCAGGTTGGATGAGCCAAAGCGCGCTCAACCGTGATGTCGGCAAGCTGGTCGCGCGTCATTCCATAAAAGGGACCGCCCGAGGCCGTCAGCAAAATGCGTTTGATGCGCTTTTGTCCTCCCGAGCGTAAGCACTGAAAAATAGCACTGTGCTCGCTGTCGACAGGTAATATCTCAATATTTTTTTTGCGTGCAAGCTCCATAACGAAATCTCCTGCGCAAACAAGGGATTCCTTATTGGCAAGCGCCAGACGCTTGCCTGCCTCAAGGGTTGCAAGGGTGGGTTTTAACCCCGCTTCTCCGATCACAGAGTTGACAACCACTTCTTCGGCATCAAACGGATGTGCGATCATTTCACAAAGCCCGTCCGTACCGCTGTATACCTGAATATCTGTATCAGCCAAGCGTATTTTCAGATCCTTGGCGGCTTCTGCATCCGACATGGCACAAGCCTTGACCTTCAGCTGTCTCGCTTGCTGTTCTACACGGTCTACGTTTTTGTTTGCGCAGATAGCGTTTACCTCAATGCCGTTTTGCAGAGCGACGTCAATCGCCTGCTCACCGACCGATCCGGTTGAGCCCAAAATGGTGATCGACGGGAATTTACTGTTTTTCATGTTAAATCACCTCAAAAAAGTTGAAAAAGGAGCAAAGCGCTGCCAAAACGATTGCAACTGCAAGTACAGAATCAAAACGATCAAGTACGCCTCCATGTCCGGGAAACAGCTTGCCGTAGTCCTTGATTCCATACGTTCTTTTGATCACAGACATACAAAGATCTCCGATCTGTGAAACGATCGAAGCCAAAAGTCCCGCACCGATCAAAACGATATAGTTTGCGCGAAGATCTGCGATCGAATTGATGATGATTCCAAAAATCACCATTGCCAAAATACAGAAAACGGTTCCACCTATACTTCCCTCCACTGTCTTTTTGGGGCTGACGTCAGGGATCAGCTTGTGCTTTCCGCCTCTGCCAAACAGCATTCCGCAAAAATACGCAAAGGTATCAGTGACCCATGCACCAATAAAAACAGCAAGATAAACGTATCTTCCGCTTGGCTAATAGTCGTGTAAAAAGAGAATTGCATTAAAGCCCGCAATGATGTAGAATGCTGTCATGAATGCGATGGCAATGTCTGCAAGCTTGTATTTGCCGTGTGAAAAGGTCAGTACTGCAAAGAAATACAAGGACGTCACAAGACAAACAACAACGGTCACTTGTCTTACAAGTGCTGGATCCGCAACATAGCGCAGTAAAAACGGAAAGCCTGCCGCATACAAGTAGAGCGGCACCGTCAATACAAGCGATTTTTTCTGTCCGATGCACGCCATCATCTCATAAATGGCAATGATCGAGCAGAGTGATAGCATGATCGGGAGCGCAGGTGTCTCGGAAAAGATCAGTACGGGCACCAGCAGACAGATCGCTATGACCGCTGTAATAATTCTCGTCTTCAAATCAAAAGACCACCTTTCATCCGTCGGCGCGCATCAAACTCCGCCGTAACGTCTTTTTCTGGAATAAAATGCGGCAACAGCCTCATCAACGTCATCGGATGAGTAATCGGGCCACAATACGTCTGTAAAATAATATTCCGCATAAGCTGATTGCCACAAGAGGAAGTTTGACGTACGAAGATCGCCTCCTGTGCGAACGATCAGATCAGGATCCGGACAGCCTGCCGTATAGATATTGGCGCTGATGTCGTCCTCGGTTACCTCTTTTTTCCCTTGTCGGATGAGCTCGTTGCAAGCGTGAGTGATCTCTTCTCTTCCGCCGTAATTGACCGCAATATTCAAAATAAAGGGCTTATGAGAGGTCTCACGATCGATCTTCGCCATTTTCTCCTGCAAAGACTGTGGGAAAATATTGAGATTGCCGATGAAACGGAAGTGGACGTTATCATCCTCCATTTCCAGAAAGCATTCCTCAATATAATCGTCAAAGATCTTCATGATCGTGTCGACTTCCTTTTGCGGGCGCTTCCAGTTTTCGGTGGAGAATGCATAAACCGTCATGTATTTCAATCCGATGCTCTCACAGTAACGGCCGACCTTTTTAAAGGTTGCGGCGCCGTGAGAATGTCCGAATTCACGCGGCATTCCCCTCTTTTGCGCCCATCTGCCATTGCCGTCCATGATAAACGCAATGTGCTGTAAGCGATCGTCCACCTGAACCTTTTCTACCTTCTTTTTTTTCTTAAAAAGCATAGTCCTTCTCCCATTACGACTTCGGCGGGTTTTGTCAAACCCGCCGTATTTGAAAATACTTCTGTCAAAAAGCATTAAAGACTCAGAATCTCTTTTTCCTTTGCAGATGTGATCGAATCAACGGTCTTGATGAAGCGATCGGTCAGATCCTGAACAGCTTTTTCGCTCAGTTTCTGCTCGTCCTCGGTCATCTCGCCGTCCTTCTTTTGCTTCTTGATGTCATCATTTGCATCTCTGCGGATGTTACGAATGGCAACGCGTGCCTCCTCGCCCATCTTCTGAATCTGTTTTGCCAATCCCTTACGGTGCTCTTCGGTCAAAGGCGGGAATACAAGGCGGATCACCGAGCCGTCATCCATTGGGTTAATTCCAACGTCGGACGCTTGAATCGCTTTTACCATTGCCTTGAGCGTGGTCTTATCGTAAGGTGTGATCGTAAGCGTCTTGGGATCGGTTACAGCGACAGACGCCATATCGACCAGTCTTGTTGGAGCGCCATAATACTCGAACATAACCTTTGAAACAACCGCACTGTTTGCCTGGCTTGCGCGAATGGTCGAAAGATTGCTCTCGTAAGCGTTTACGCTCTTTTGCATTTTTTCCTCGGTTGTCTTGGTGTTGTATTTCATGTTTGTGTTCCTTTTTTTCACGCAATCGGTCACGTGAAAATCCTTTCTATGTAATTTCTAATATTTTTTCAGAAAAGCTCTTAATTGTGGATAGCGGTTCCAACAGCCTCGCCCATAACGACGCGGTAAATGTTTTCGGGATCTGCCAAGCCAAAGGCATAGCCGTTGATGTTGTTGTCCATGCAGAAGATCGCAGAGGTCATATCCAATGCGCGCAAGTTTTCGTCCAGGATCTGACGGTAGGTGACATCCGAGTAACGAATGGCATTGGGATCCTTCTTGGGATCCGCGCTATAGATCGCATCAATATTTTTTGCCATCAAAATGCAATCCGCACCAATCTCGGCGGCACGAAGCACAGCAGCGGTATCGGTTGAAAAGAAGGGGGTGCCAAGTCCACAACCAAAAATAACAACCTTTCCGGATTCAAGTGCGTGAATTGCGTCTCTGGAGTTATAAGGATCGGCATATGCTTTCATTTCAACAGCAGTCATAACGATCGCATCCATTCCGGAGTTAATAAAGACATCCTGCAGTCCAAGAGAATTGATCGCGGTTGCCAGCATTCCCATGTGATCCGCGCGGCAACGATCCATTTCGGTTCCCTGTCTGCCTCGCCAAATATTTCCTGCTCCCACAATAACCGCCACCTGAACGCCGAGATCAACACATCGTTTGATCTGTTTGGCAACCTGCGCCATGAAATTGAAATCAAGAATCGATGATCCATCGGCTGGAGCCAAGGCCTCACCGGAAAGCTTAAGTAAAACGCGTTTATACTTCGGTGTTTTCATAAAATTGTTCTCCTGAAAGATTACTATTGTTTCTCTTAAATATTTTACTACAAAAAGTGATTTTTGTAAACACCTTTTTTGTAAATAAATCAAATCATTCCCTTATTTTTTTATAAAATAACAGATCCAAAGCAAAAAAATGAAACAAAAGTACTTCAACGGTGTTGATTCAAATCCTTTGGCAAAGCCGTATCGCTGATGATCTCATCGAATTCAGATGCCTCACAAAGGTTGTGCAAATAGGATTTTCCAATTTTTTGTCCATCACACAGTAGAACTTTTTTACGCGAACGCCGCAGCATTGCGCGCCTTACCTCATTCTCTTCAATGGAGTTATCTGAAACACGGCCGTCCAGAGCCAGCCCACGGCAGGACACAAACACCACGTCGGCGTTATATCGCATAACCGTTTCAATTGCATCGTTTCCTACATAAGAAAAAGACTTGTTGATCATTTTTCCACCCGTGCATATATTGGGGATCTCATATTGTGCCAATAGCAATGCGGTTTTAGCACCGCTCGTAATGACTATTATATTTTTAAATTCGGTTAGATACGGCACAATAAAATAAGTGCTGGTTGCTGCATCCAACATGATTGTACTGCCATCCTTGATCAATGCGACCGCCCGCTTTGCCATCAAGTGTTTCGATGCATTTTGCTCCTCTGCTCGAAGAGAAAATGCTATTTGGGTATCGGCCGGATATTTGATCAGTGATACCGATCCATGCTTCTTTACGATCAGCCCTTTTTTTTCTAGTTTGATTAAATCCCTCCGAAGCGTTGGAAGACTGACAAAAAGCATTTCCGAAAGTGTTATTAAAGGAATATTTTCATATTCATTCAGTATTTTCAAGATTTGTTCTTCTCTTTCGTAGAAAGGCATTTTCTTCTCCTTATAATCATTTTTTGATTTATATTATCATATTATCAATCATTTTATGATCAAAAGATCAACCAGTCCTTTTAATATTGACAATAAATGATCGATTCGCTATAATTTTAACACACTTGCAATAAAATTGCAAGTCAATTTCCAAAAAAAATAAAAAGGAGTCGAAATATGGAAAACTGGTTGAATTTAAAAGACAAGGTCGTAATCGTAACAGGTGGCGCATGCGGTATTGGTTATGCTGTGGTAGAAGAGTTTTTGAATGACGGAGCAAAGGTCGTTGTATGTGATATCAATGACAATGTTCCTTCATTCAATGGCGCCTCCGAGGACAACATGCTTTATGTAAAAACCGATGTTACATCTAAAGAAGCTGTCGACAAAATGGTTGCCAAAGCAGTCGAAGTTTTTGGAACGGTTGACATTATGGTAAATAATGCGGGAATAAACATTCCTCGCCTTTTAGTGGACGAAGCCGGACTGTTTGAACTTGATGACAATGTTTGGGATAAGGTTATGAACGTTAACTTAAAGGGCTTGTTTTATTGCTCCCAAGCAACCGCAAAAATCATGAAGGCAAAGAGAAACGGCGTTATCATCAATATGTCATCCGAGTGTGGGTTGGAGGGCTCCGAGGGGCAAAGCGTTTACGCAGCCTCCAAAGCCGCGGTTAATGCGTTGACCCGTTCCTGGGCGAAGGAGCTCGGAAAATTCGGTGTGCGCGTTGTCGGAATCGCTCCCGGTATCCTCGAAGCAACCGGACTCCGTACGCTTTCTTATGAAACTGCACTTGCATATACGCGCGGTATCTCGGTCGAGCAGCTGCGCGAAGGATACAGCAAGACCGGAACGACACCTATGGGACGTTCGGGAAAGCTTTCCGAGGTGGCTTCTACGGTTGCATTCATGGCAAGTGAAAAAGCCGGCTATATCGACGGAGTAACATTAAACGTAGCGGGTGGAAAAACAAGAGGATAAACGAAATGAAACAAATTTTAGTTGAAGGACACAGGGGCTTCTGCTCAAAATACCCCGAAAATACGCTTCTCTCCTTTGAAGCCGCTTTAGAGCTGGGAGTTGATGCGATTGAGTTTGATGTTTGGCTGACACAGGATAAAATACCTGTACTGATGCATGATGGCAATGCGATTCGCACCTGTGGAGTCAATAGACATCTGCGTGATATGACACTATCAGAGGTCAAAACACTCCAACCCATCTACCGTGAAAAGTTCGGAGATACCTATGCCGATCAAGGCATTACGGTTCCTACTTTAGAGGAGTTGTTACAATTATGTGCCCAAAAAGCGCCGCATATCATTTTAGGTGTTGAAATCAAGGAATATACCGAAGAAAACGTTGACCTCACAGTTGCTCTTTTGAAAAAATATAATTTCTTCGATACTTGTTATTTTTACGCTTTTAATGCACGCATCCTCAAGTATATCAAAACACGATATAACGGTCGCACAATGGGCTATCCTGATTTTCAAATGAAAGAATATGAGCAGGACTCATATCGCTATTATGATGAGATCGGTCTTTCGATGGCAATTGTCAAATCAGAAATTGCACCGATATATTTGAAAAAAGGACTTCCCATTCACATGTATTGTGCTGATACTAAAGAAGATGTTGCACTCTGTATTAAAAACGGTGCCTCCTTGATCACAGCCAATGATCCGACTGAGCTGTTAAAAGTTCTTGATAAATAATTTCTAAAAAAGCTGCCACTTTATATGTGACAGCTTTTTTTGGCTCTTTGTCAATAGTTGGGGTGAAAAAAATCTGACGAAAAGATAAAGAATTAAGGAATCGCATAGGAAAAGCGTCACGAAGCGTAGCGGAGTGGCGCTTTTCCTATGCGCCGGCGCGACCTTGGTGGGAGAAC
>JAFTXB010000251.1 GCA_017461825.1 Clostridia bacterium | reverse complement strand
GGTTACGATGGAATATAAGGAGATCCCCAAAAAAGAGTCCCGACGCCAAAAGCGCCAACGGATCGAAGATACGGTATCGGACAAGGGTCTTTACGAACGCCTGCGCCTTTTGAGAAGCGAACTTGCCAATCAACAGCGTGTTCCCGCATATGTCATTTTTTCCAATGCGACGCTGGCTGACATGGCGGTCAAGCAGCCTATGACCGTATGGGATCTTATGGAGGTTTCGGGTGTGGGCAGGATCAAAGCCGAGCAATACGGTGAGCTGTTTTTGCGTGAGATCCGACGCTATGTAAACGGAAATTAATACCGATCCCAAAACAATCAAACATTCCTACTGCCAAGCCTATAGCGAACTTTCACTACCAACTTGTACCGCATGCCGAGCGCACAGCAAAAAAATGCTATCCCGCACCTTTCGGTAAACGGAATAGCATTTTTATTGTTTAAATATTGTCACGCCACAAAGCGTTTGGAAAATCAGCCGTTTGGAAGTACCGGTGTTTCCGGAGTGTCGCCGTTGATATAGAAGAGCTCTACCTCGTTAATTGTCAGACCCGCATTTCGATCGACCGAAATATTGTGCCACCCCGCAAGATCGCCCATATAACGGATCTCTTTGATTTTCCATACAACGTAGAATGCATTGGAATCAATATAACGAACACCACTGCCAACAGTTAGCTTCTCCAAAGCTCGGCAACCCGAAAAGAGCTCTTGTGAAATACGTTCCACACCGTTTCCAACCGTTACGCTTTGAAGCTTTTGGCAATTCTTAAAAGCCCCCCTTCCAAGTGTTTCAATTCCGTCGTGTAATGTCACTTCGGTCAGCCCGGTTCTCGCAAAAGCAAATTCTCCAATATGCTTTAAACTGTTTGGCAATTTGATGCTTGTTAAGTCTATACAACCGTAAAAAGCGTACATTCCAATTTTGCTGCATACACTTCCTTCTTCAAACACAACAGAAGTGAGTTTTGGGAGGGTGTAATGGTCTGCAAAAAACAGAACGCCGGGAAACCGCGTTACATTTGCGCCAACAGTCAATTGTATACCGTTTCCACCCTGCCCTGCATTTTCAAAAATACAGTGTTTTGCATGAGGCTCTGACGTAAATATGCCCGATATATTATCTTGGAATCCTGCATTTTCGGCATTGTATTGGATATTTGTCAGCATACGGCAATTTGAAAACGCATAGTTGTTGATATATGACACCTGTTTCCCAATGGTCAGATCGGTCAATGCAGTACAGTCATAAAAGGCATATTCGCCAATTGCACCGGTTATATCAATGTCAACCCTCTTCAAAGATTTGCAATTGCCAAAAGCGAAACGCCCAACGGTTCCGCAAGTAAGAGAGACAGTTTCTAATTCATCACACTCCAAAAATGCCTTTTCTCCAATTGTTTCACACACACTCCCCTCTTCAAATACAAGAGAAGAAATAGAATCGCTTTTTTTGAACAAATAATCGGGAATATACTTTACATTTGCCCCAATGATAACCTTTGCATCTCCGCCGGAATGGATCCAGGTTTCAACCTTTTCACTGCACGCTGTCGCATTATAATTGATCTGCCGCAGTGCATCGCAACCGATAAATACAGAGTACTCCAGCGACGTCACGCCTTCTCCGATCGTTACACTTTCCAAGGATTTACATCCCGAAAACAAATCGGTCGTTAATTCAGTCACACAATTTCCGATGATCACATGTTTGATCTTGGTATTGTCCTTAAAAAGCTCGTCAGCAATTTTTGAAACAGGAATTCCGTCTCCCAGCGCATCCGGGATCGTAACCGTGGTGATATCCTTATTTAATATGCCTGTCACCGTATAGTATTTCCGATCGGAACTGAGCGTGTACTCCAATGCAGACTCCCCGATATCATAGGTTGCACTAATATAGGTGCTCCCTTCAACACAGATTGTCTCATCTCCCGTTAAAAAGAGCTTTAATTCCACCTCACCGCCGCTAATTGGCAATAACCGCAACAGCATCCGCACTGTTTTTACTTCTCCGACAGTTGTCGGAACACTGTAGGCGGCGTAGACCGTGGTGATATTATCGATTATTTCCTCTTTAATTTGTCCGGTTGGTGCTTCTTCGATCGTAACACTCATTGATCCACGCTGCGGCAAATGCGAAACAACATGAATATTTTGGTTGCCATCATGATCGCGAATAGCCTCAATGGCAAAATCAAGCACCATGTAACAAGCCTCGCCATTGGCAAAGCTTGCCGTATCTGTAATATCAGCCTCCGAGTAACTTCCGTTGTTGTACTTGCTTTGCGCAAGGTATCCAATCGAAACCTCATTGATCTTTGCAGACGGTTGAGACATATCAAAACCGACCTGAACCACCTCCTCGGTATCCATAATCGAATTCTTCTCACCCACCCCGCTCACAGACAGGTCAATATACATAGTTCCGTTATTTTCATTTGCAAAGTGTAGGGGAATGATAATAACACCTTGTACAGCTCCCCCCTCTCCGGTACATTCAATTTTCAAGCGCTCTTTAGGATCGGCATTCATATCCAATTTTGCTTCAAAATCACCAAAGCACTCGAAATCTTGAACATCTACATAATCAGCCTCATCCAAAACCCGAACGCCTTCTAAATAAGTCAGATCAAAATAAGTATTCAATTTCTGCGGCGTTGAGGATGCATATATCAAATAAACAACAAAGCAGCTTTTATAGTTCGAGTTGAATGTAATCTGACCGTCCTTCTCCAGCGCCGCTTCGCTTGCTAGCCCTGATTCCCCGCCCGTACCAAACAAAGTGTCTATTGACGGATACTCGGGTAAGATCAAGCATTCGGTCATCCACGAATGGTTAGGACGCTCATAGCCAAATTGATCCGTGACGGTTTTGGGGTCCTCGCTCCCGCAAGAGGTAAAACAACCCACCGTAGTCAACAAAACTGCCAACACACAAAAAAGCAACCGCAGTCTACGTTTCATATTCCTTTTCCTCTTCAATTATAATTTTCAAGGCATTCCTTATGAGACGGCTCTCCCCGCTCAAACAATGTGGCTCGGCGAACACCGTCCTGTCCTTCCGCCAAGCGCAGAACCTTATTTACCCCATCAAATATCTGACAGTGCGTGATCGCAATTACGGCAATGTTACCTTGGCGAAGCTCCGAAAGCAGCTTGTTGAGGATGCTTTTGTTTTTGCCATCCAAATTATTTAATGGCTCATCCATGACCAACAGCCTGAGATCACACACCTTTGCCTTGATGATTCCCGCCAAAATGCTGATCATTTTTTGCTGACCGCCGCTCCACGTACGAATATTTTTGTTTTTAAAGCTCTTATAGCTTTTGCATAAAAAGCTGTCTTTCAAGTGCTTCTCGTAGCACTCAAGGATCATTGCATCAACCTTTTTCAACATCTCTTTTTTCTGTTTTGCCGTCAAAGCCCTATTGTAATCCAACGCTATTTTACACGTATTGTAGATATAGGAATATGCGGAATCCGAGGATAAAAAGCGATCCTCCTGATCAATAAAAGCCACCGCACAGTTCAAATGTGTCAATTCATCAGCCGAATAATCTTGAATACCGACAGCAGGAAACCCGTCGGCATAAAAGCAGACACTTCCGCTAACCACCTTAAAATACTTTTGCCCCTGCAAATGAAACAGCCGCAAAAAGGTTGACTTTCCGCATCCGTTTCTGCCTTTAATCAAAACAAAATCGCCTGATTTGATGTCAAACGTACCGTATTCGATCAAAAATCGAAAAGGTGTACCGTTTCCGCTATCCTCTTTCACACCCAAAATCAAGTCCTTAATAGACACAACAGTTTCATTTTGCACCGACATAGTATAAACTCCTCATGACAATCAGCGAATATACCGCATTCAATATCAGACAAAAAATCAAAAAACAGATCGCGAGGCTCCAATATACAGACGCATAGCAAGCATAAAAAACGGCATAAAA
Source organism: Clostridia bacterium (assembly GCA_017461825.1). Classification (GTDB taxonomy): domain Bacteria; phylum Bacillota; class Clostridia; order Oscillospirales; family CAG-272; genus UMGS1865. The sequence goes on along the minus strand of JAFTXB010000251.1, from coordinate 11,932 downwards.
CAAAACGGTCAGTACAGCCGGTAAAATATATTTTATGAAGTTTTCCGCAAAAACACGCCTTCCAAGTCCGGCAGAATGGAAGCCAAGCCAAACAAGAGCCGTGTAATCCCTGTGTCTTGCTTGCAACAAAAAGCGTTCACATACGATCATCATGATCAAGATCACCCCGACAGCAGCGCAAGCGCTGAAGGCAAGCATCCGTGCACACCCATTTGCCATATCCTCTACAAAAACAAGCCGCTCCAACGATTGGTAGGCATCTCCGTCCGTAACAAAGGATACATATGAGTAATTCCGCTCCAGTAAAGCCTCCTCATATGCGAGAATGATGATCCCCTCGTGTCGGTAATCCTCGTCGATCCCCGACTGAGCCGGAAGCAACCGGGCAACCCGAAAGCTTTTTTCGGTGCCCATTATCTGAGCAAAATCTCCAATCGCCAGCCCATAACGTGCCGCAACGTTGGCGCTGACAGCACAAGTACCTTTTTCCAGCGTGCCTGAAAAATAGATGCTGTTTGCGCGGTAGACTGTATCGGGAAGAAGCATAAAAACATCGCTGACCGCGTTTTTCTTTGCCTCTCCCGAAACAGCATGATTTTTAAGATAGTAAAAACATTCTCCCTCATTTTGCCGATCGGAAAAGACGATCTCATTTGCGGGAGAATCCTGAACCCTTTTCCACTCGGAAAGTGCCCGTGCCGCATCGTCAATAAAAAATTGAAAAAGTATTACATATGCAACCAAAACGAGCCCAAAGGCGAGCAAATGCGGTATATATGTCCTTGCCCGCACACAAAACGGTATATGAAAGGCTTTTTTCATCATGGTTCGTTTTTGGAAACGGAATGGGCATACAGTTGACGAATATACAAAAGCAACGCGATTGCAAACGGCAACAACGCAAAGGCAATGGGCAAGATCAGCAAAAGCACCGCTGCCAAACATTCACGAACAAAATAAGTTCCAAAGGCTACCGCGCACAACACTCCGCCAACAATCCCCATTACAGCAACGGCAATCAGCACCATGCCCCCCATGTAACAGGCAACTGTTTTTTTCGCTCCAACCCCTGCATCCCGACGGATGCGGTCATTCGCGCGATTGGAAACCGTAAACAGAATTCCAAACCCCGCAAAAACAGCAAAAGCGGTAATCATTGTCAAAAGCATTCGGCTTTTCAATCTTTTTTCGGTTGTTAGGATCTTTTCCGAAAGCAGATCGTATGCCTCAGTCTTATCAATTACCTGACCGCCGTCTTTTTTCGCGGAAGAAAGCACCTCTTCACGGTATGCGGTATATTTCTCGATACATTTCGCCTCATATTCTTCCTGTGTCTCGTTCGGAAGAACCGTACCGCAGTATAGATCTGTATACTGCTCAAATGTCAAGGCAATGTTGCCGTTTCCAACATAGTCGGACAGCAATTCGGCTGTAGCATCGCGATCTGCCACGATAACAAAAGCACCACCGTAGGCAGCAGGGAGCTTGATTTGCGCCTGCTCCTCCGAATATGCTGCCAATACAATGCCTTTTTCCATGATTGCAAGAGATGACGGCAAATAAATTGCCGATACGGTTTTTGTGATCTTGGTGCCAAGCAAGGTAAAGCGAACCGTGTCGCCTACACCCACTCCCAACGCATCCGCCGCGGTCTTATCCAACATTGCTCCGTCTTTATTATAAGCCCCGTCGATCAAGGTTCCGTCAGTCAGCAAAGACGCGTAAGAATCATCCATATCATCCGAAAGCAACAGCATAACTTCATCATTTTTTGAAAACGCGTTTGCATAGGCATAATACGGAAAAACACATTCTACCGATTCGTTTTCTTCAAGAGCCTGGACCTGCTTTGTATCGGGTGCCGCAATATGGAAATCAAAAAGCGTACGTGTGTACGTGCTCTTTTGCAATTCCATATGAACAATGTCACCGATCATGACAACGCCAATACCAATCAACACCGCGATCAGGCAAACCGCAAAAATGATATTTTTAATATAATACTTAATTCCTGCCATATGATCACCATGTGTGGCTGACCGCATTGGAATATGAAGATGTTAAAATATTTTTATTGGAGCTGAATGCACGAATGGACAAATTATGGAATCCAACCACATCATTTCCAATGCTATACTGCATTTCGCTGCCAACAGCATACCCCTCGGCGGCAATCACAATATCCTTGCCGTAAATGTCTTTTACCGCATTTCCGTTTTCATAAACCATGTAATACTCGGCATTTTTTACATGCTTCCAAGAAAGCATACCCATATCCGTAACCGAAAGCACCGGAGCCTCGATCTGCACCTGGTTGATCTTCAGGTTTTTGGTATACCCGTCACTTCCCAATATTTTGTACTCGCCCGTCTCATCATAATCATAGCCTATGATGATATGCGATTCTCCCACATCCACCGGCTTGAGCTTTACGATCATTTTAATGGTTTTGGGTTCCGCGCTGAGTGCGGGAATTTTAAAGGAGGCCGTTGTGGTTTTTCCGATATTGCCGGTTTCGGCATCATTGAAGATCATGCTTTCAATCATACCCGTGCTTACATCCTCAATCGTACCGTCCATCACGTTTAAAGCATCAAACGTAATATTCAGATCCAACAAGCTTTGACCGTCATTGTCACGTGCCGCCGTAATATCAAAGGACAAAAACAAGTAATAAGAGGCATCCACATCCAACGATGTCCATTTTTTGCTCGTGTCGATTACAGAGGTTGCCGGATCGTACTCATCCTCGCTGATAAAGCCAAACACAGGCTCACTAACAGTAATATCCGATGACCCCGTGGCACTTCCGCCGGACGTTGTACCCTTATCACATGCAACCGCGTTGCATAAAACCAGCACGGCAATTACGGTCAACAATAAACGTTTGATTGTCTTTTTCATGATTCGTTCCTCTGTTCGTTTCGTTGTTTGTTTATACGGTAGCAGTATAAGTCTTTACCAAGGTATCCGATCCGCTGTCAATGGTAACGGTAACGCGGATCTTCTTGACATCCGCATGACCGTAGCCCGATTTGAAATCGCCCTCCGTACGGTAATTGACCGTTTGAACGATCGCATCATTCCTTTTTGTGGAAGAAGTGATCGGCACTTCGGACTTATCGATCCCGCCTATTACCGTTCCGTTGGAATCAAGATACTCAATTTTGTACGTGTAGGTCAAGGACTTGATATCGGCGCAACCGTCAAAAACAAAATAGCAAGTGTTTTGATTTTGAATAGGAGTCACCAAAAAATCAATATCCAGATTGAATACCGAAACCCGAGCATATTCGGGGGTGTTTTCCGAGTGCAGCACATTGGGCTCTGTTGCGTTGAGGCGGGCATAAACCTCAAATACGCCGCCCGGCATGGAACCTGTCTTGCCGTTTATAACCTCTTGCTCCGCGCCGTTTTCATCAATGTAGAAAAACCGCGCCCCCGCCGCGCTCGAGCTCAACTGCCCCTGCGTCACATCATACGAAATATCGGGTGCCTCGGGCTTTGTCACGGTGACAGAAGCGGAATAATCGGAAGAAAGAATACCCGCATAACCGGGGAAAGCCGATGCCTTTGGTGTAAGTACAGCACGCAGCACGTATTTACCTGCCGTTATAATTTCACTAAGCGAAGAAACAGGGATCCATGTGCCGTCCTGCGCATCAAAAGCCCTATAAAACAATGTGATGGAATAACGCGAGGCATCGTAACCGGACTGTAAAGCACCGCCCGCCACCGCAATTGACGGAGGTGCCGCACGGGTAAACCGAATCTCAACCGTATCGGATTCGATCTCAAAAGCGGTAGCGGAAGAAACCACCCGTTTTGCGCGCACCGTATGATCGCCGGAGGCAATCGTCTCAATAGCGGGAAGCGTTGCGCTCCATGCTCCGCCGTCCATGCTGTAGAGGATATGAGATGCCTCATCGGTCTGCCATCCTGCATCGGATACCGATACGGAAGGGCTTGGGTGCTTGATGACCGTAACCGTTTCACAAACATATTCCTCACCGTTCAGTCTCGCATTGACAACAACCGTATTATTTCCAACCTGCCAATTGCACTCAGACATAGAGAAATAGGAATCGCCAAACGTATATGAAGTGCCGTTCACCTGTACAAAATAGGTTGAACCCGTACCTATATTATTCCAGCGCAACTGCCCATCCTGCAAATAAATGTGATTGCCGACGGACACCGCAAAGGTTTTCATTTCCGATGCTTCAACACCGACCACCGATGATTTACATACAATGCCGATCTTATGCGTACGCTCACCGAACGTAGCTGCAAAGTTATCGGTCTCAACCGAAAAATGGTTTCTGCTGAAGTCGCGCCAATAGACCCCATCCACGTATATAGCAAACGATTTTGCGCTCTCATCCGCCTGCCACGATACAGTGCCGTTCTGGTAAGACATAGAAGTGATCGGTTCCAGACGGTTGTAAAAAATAACCTGTTCGGTCACGCCGTAAACAACCGATTCATCCACGCCTTTTGCATTGACCGTAACGGTATTTTCTCCGTGAATAAAGCGCAGATCACATTCGGCTTGTGGGGTAACATAGGGGGTTCCGTTCACAGTCAACTCATAAGATACCGCACCTGCAACGGCATCCCATGTCAGTTTGCCGTTGGCATAAACAAGATTTTTGGGTGCCTCAAGCTTTGTAACCTCCAAAGCCTGAGATACGGCAGAGGTCGCGTATTTATCCGAATTTGAATGTGCGCGGACGGTAATTGACAGCTCGCCGTAATTTGCATTTTTACTCAAATCATAGCTGATTGCCGTAGTTTGCTCGGTTTCCACCGCGGATGCGTTGACATATACCACATAATAATCTGCATGCGGAACCGTCTCCCACGCAACAAAATTTCCTTCTTGAGTCAAACTCGGTGCCTGGAGCTGTGCCGGCTTTACAATGACCGTTACCGTTTTTCGCACACCGGAAAACTCAAAATACACGGTCTGCTGTTCGTTTACCGCCTCAGGATCGTAATCATGCAGCATTTTTTCGGTCAGCGGCTCTGTCACTTGTTCTCCCGAATTCTTAACATAAGTAACAACAAATCCATCCAGCGGCAATGCTTCGCCGTAGACGGCTTCGATCACCTTGTCAACATCAAGCTGAATACTGTCCTTATTGATACTGTTTCGAAAAACGGTAATTCCAACAACCGCCGCAACAAGCACAAACGCTGTAGTCGCAACCGTGATAAGTGCTCTGCGCTTGCGAGCCTTACATGCCAAAATATAGTTTTGCCAAACTTTGGTTTGTTCTACGGTAATTCCGTGTCCTTTTTCCAAATACCGCTTGCAGTACACCTTGAGTTCATCGGCAAATTTTCCTGTTTTGCGATCAAAGGCTTTGGGCGTAAAGACCTTTGCGGCAATATCCTCATTGGAGAGCAATGCGCGAATATAGATCCTGCCCGCATCGCACCATTCGTCCTTTGCTTTGATCAGCTTAAAAATATCGATTGCAAACGCCTTATCCTCAGCCTTCACAATGTAGTGGATGATAGACTCACAGAGAATCGAAAATTGGGTCTCATCTCCGTGTGTTTTCAGGATCAGATCATCCCAGTCGTTATTTGTTCCAAGCTTGGGATATGCCTGCAACAGCGAAAGATAAAGATTGCTCCCCTCGCGCTTGCTGTCAAAATCTTTTGCGTGATTTTTGAGAAAGGTTTGCAACGGCTTATCTTTTTTTGTTACCGCCTCACCCGCCGCTTGAATAATAAAATCTCTCCAAACGCGGTTGAAATCCGGCAATTCGATATAATTATCCCAAGCCTGAACAGCCGTGCGAAGACTGTTGGAATTTTCTGTTTGTGCATAAACGGAAACCAAAGTTTTCAGGTCACTTTCCTTTTGAAGCAACAGCTCCTTTGCGCGCTTCAGGGTTCCCGACGCATCGTTGACAAGATCGATCGGGAGTCCGCAGCAGGGACATTTTTTTATTTTGTCATCAATTTCAAATTGTTCACCGCATTTTTTACATTCATAATTCATGGTGTCATTCCTCTTAAATCTCTGTTACCAAGCATATCCAACAGATATATCAAGGGTGTCATAAGGCAGCTTTTCGGCAATCGCTCCGCCGTGCTTTATATTCCCATTTGCACCAAAACCATATTCCATTCTTCTGTTTCCAATGTCAAGATCGACCTTAAAAATCAGCCTGATATGCGTTGGTTCTTCTGCCTTTTCGTCAAAACCGATATACACCCCGTATGTCCCATTATCAAAATCCGATGAGCTCTCATACCAATCTGTGTCCACACCCTCTATATCTTTCAGAGAAATGTTGTAGCCGTCGGTATTCTTAAAGAAAACAGACCAGTGATACCCTTTCCGCATGGAAAGTACGGTTGCGTCAAAATCGAGGATCCAATAGTAGGTCTTTATAACACTCATTTTTTCCCAATCCCGACTGATCTGATCCTCATACGCTCCGCTTTCATAGACACTCTCCTCAACAAAACCGATCTTTACATTGTCGATCTCAAGCGTCGGTTCAAATGCCATTCCACGGGCTGCATAGGTTTTTGTCAACCATTCCGCGGCGACAGATGGGTAATTCATAACCAAGATCTCGTCTCCCTTGGAGCTTGCCATAGACCATGAAAACGGATTGGCAAACTGAGCCGAGCTCAATCCACAGCCTTCAAACGCGCCGCTGTTGATGAAAAGAACACTTTCCGGAATATAAATGCTTTTCAGCGCTTGGCACTCCGAAAAAGCCGACTCTCTTATGTTTTTTACATTTCCAAGATCAATTTTGGTAAGGCTGTTACAATTCGCAAACGCGCGGTAATTAACGGTAGATACCTTGTTCAGATCCAAAAAAGTTAATTCCTGACAATTTTCAAACGCTCTTTCTTCAACCTCAACAACACGGTAGCCCTGATAAAAACCGGGAATAACCACGTTTCCCGTCATTGTTTCATATCCGGTAACATAACATTTGTGTGTGTTTGGCTCCACCCGCATCTTCAAGGCAGACACGCTCGCGTCCGCAAAATTGTCGCAATCATACAGCGATCCGCTGACACGCGTATTATCGCTGTAGACAAAAAACTCAAAGTCGATCGAGCAAATATCCAAGGTGTTAAAGCTGAGCACCGTTCGCACACTCTTGGTTCCTCCATTTTGAGGAACACTGTATGAGAAATCAAATATTTTGCCCCCGTCCATATCGCTTTGGTTGAATTTAGCGGTATTAGCCTGCTCCAAGGTTACATCTTCCCAATCACCCTTGTGCATATAAATCCCGCAATAAACTTCACCCGAGGCCTCGCTGTCCGAGGTCACATCAAAATCTACCACTACATAATTCCGCCCTACTTCCATTTTAGAAATAGAAGCGAGGTCGGAAGTGTTCTCCAGTTGACCGCTTTCATATACTTCCTGTCCCACAAGACCGTAGGAAAGATTGGAGATTTGAATGGATGCACTGCTTTGCAGATCTGCGCCGCTGCTCAGCACATTTGCAAAAATGCGGGGAACCTTATCCTCAAGCGCTGTGTACCCACTACCATAGCCCGACACCAATGAATCGATAAACAGCATGCCCTCTTTTTGGGGTGTAAACGGAACAGCAACATAGGTTTTCACGTTGCTGCAAAGTTCATATTTTTCGATCCTAAGCGCTTCCCCGGCTCTGCCAAACGACGCATATACGCTGTTCTCAGTCTCAATATAGTCGCCAAAGGTGACCGCTTCTTCTTCATAAAACAAGCCGTCCCAACTCTTCAAGCCGAACCGAAGCTCGTAGTCCAAGACGTTGCTGTCAGAAGTCGACTCGTTATATACAAGGTCAAAAGTATAAACGAAATAGTAGTCCTCTCCGACGATCAGATCCGTTGTGGCAATAGACTGCGCATCCTCGCCAACCAATTCATCGGTTCCGTACCAATTGTCCCTTTTTGCCTCAAAATCGCTTGCCTTACAGATGATCTTTTTTCCAACATTCGCCGAAGAATCATCAATCTCGGATTCCTCTTTTTTTCGGTTGCATGATGAAAATTGAAGCAATCCGAAAACCGTCACACATATCAACACCAATGATATCCATCTTTTCATCGTCTGTTTCGTCCTCTCTACATCAAAGTTCCGTCACTCCGAAATAAACGTCCCCTTACCAAACGGAAATATCAATCTTTTGGGCAATTATTTTATCGTCATAAGAGTTGATCACACCGCCCGAATAATAGACCAGCTCCACTCTTCTGTTTCCGCTTACGGGAATGACCTCAAAAACCACTCTGACATGTCTCAATTCATCGTTCTTTTCACCGTAATACAATGTTATATTATATCCGTCACCCGATTGATAAACATCGCAGACATCAAGCCTTTCACCCGATATTTCTTTTAGTTGAAAGCTGTATCCTTTGACGTTATCCATAAAAATTTGCCATGTCTGATCCTCTGCTTCCGATGCCTTTACTCCCGTGTCAAACTCCAAAACCCAGTAATACTTGGAGTTTCGCACCATGGTTCTGTCCCAATTTTGAATGATCTTGTCCTCATAGTTACCACTGTTATACGTCGCTTCGTCAACAAAGCCTAGCGTAATATTCTGAATTTCAATACAAGGACGGAAAAATATATTTTCTTCCACATAATTTTCTACAATGTACTGCGCCGCAAGCATGGGCGAATCCATATTCAGCATCTTGGAATTTTTACCTGTCGGCTCCCATGTATACGGATTGGCAAAAACAGCATTTTTCAAAGACGAGCATCCCAAAAAAGCATTCCGTTCAATAAAAGACAGCGTTTCCGGCATTTCCATGCTTACAAGTGCCGTACATCCTTCAAATGCGGAGGCGGTTATTTCCTCAACCTTGCCAAGTTCGATCTTCTCAAGGGCGGTACAGTTTTGAAATGCCCGCCAACCGATTTTCTTGATGCTGTTTAAATTGACCTGCCGCAGCTCGGTGCAGCCGGCAAAAGCCCCTTCATCGATCTCCACAACCGGATATTCTTCGTAAAATCCCGGAACAGCAACCTTTCCCGTCATTGTTTCGTAACCCGCAACGTAGCATTTGTGCTCGCTGTGATCCACGCGCATGTTCAAGGCAGAAATACCCTCATTTGCAAAATAATCACAGTCATACAGGGTTCCGCTGACATGGGCATTTTCACTGTACACAAAGAATTCAAAATCGATCGAGCAAATATCCTCTACAGTAAAGCTGATAACGGTACGTATGTTCTTTGTCTGACCTTTTTTGGGGAGGCTGTATGAAAAATCAAAGATCTTGCCGCCATCGATATCGGTTTGGTTCAGTTTTGCCGTGTTGGCTTGTTGCAGTGTTACATTTTGCCAATCACCCTCATGCATGTAGATCCCACAACACACCTCTCCTGCTATATTGCTGTCCGAGGTCACATCAAAATCCAAAACCACATAGTTTTGCCCAATCTTCATCTGAGAAATCGAGGCGAGATCCGATGTCTGCTCCAGTTGTCCGCCTTCATACACTTCCTGCCCAACCAATCCGTAGGAAAGATTTGAGACAGTAAGCACAGCACTGTCCTGTATATCGGACTCGGCATCCATAACATTAGCAAAAATACGTGGAACCTTGTCCTCCAGAGGAGAATAGAAATTCTTGTCGTAACCGCAAACAATGGAATCAACCATTAACATTCCTGTATGTTGCGGTATAAAGGCTACAGCAACATAGGTTTTTATATCCTCCCGGACGACATCTTCATAAACCAAATTCCCATTTTCATCAACGCTTATATTCTCTTTTCTGGCGATAACGATCTCGCCCTTATCATTGAACTCCGCGTGTATATCGTCGGCGGTCAAAATCTCTTCCTCAAAGGTGACCGCATCCCTGCCATAGTACAAGCCCTCCCAAGACTTGATACCAAACTGAAGATCGTAATTCATGGTAAAATCGGTAAGAATATAGTTTTTGTCATTCGACTCTACCGATAGCTTAAACGTATAGACAAAATAATACTTTTCACCTATCACAAGGTCACTTGTGGCAATCGACCGTGCCTCCTCGCTAACCAATTCATCCCGACCGTACCAATCTTCCCGCTTCGCCTCAAAATCAGCAGCTTTACAAATAATTTTCTGTCCAACAGTATCGGTCACATTTCGGCTGTCCTGCTCTGCTTTTTTATCTGCCTGACGGCTCGATATAAATAAACTGAGCAACACACCGATCACGACCAATATCGCTATCGTGGATTTTTTCATTTTTCCGTCAAACCCCTTATGTACGTCCCCTCTTAAATTCCGCTATCCGCAAAAGATCCTCGGAAGTGGTTACGGGAGTAACCTTTTCAATCGCCGTTTTGATCATTTGTTTTGTATATCGGTACTCATCAAACGCTTTTGTATCTCCCAGTGCATCGGATGCCGCAAATTCGGAGGAAAGCATGTCGATCAATTCGCCAATCACATTCTTAAGATCGCGGTTTGAGTATCCTTTTTTGGCAAGATGGGCAGAAACCTTTTCCAGATCCACATCATCGGCTATTTTATCGCCGATCTTTGCCTCCAGTATCGAGCAGATCACATTCGCATCGGGCAACGGCACCTCGATCCTCGCATTCGCGCGCGACAAAATACCGGTATCCAAATTATAGGGACAGTTGGTGGCGGCAATCAGCAAGGTTCCTGTTGCCGAAGAAAAGCCGTCCATCATTTGCAACAGCACCGTCACACGGGAAACCGCCGTGGGATCCCCCGTCTCCTTTTTACGGTCGGGAGCAATTGCGTCAAATTCATCAATAAACAAAACGCAACGTGGAAACTGCTTGCAAAATTCAAACACCGCTTGAATATTCTTTTCGGTTGCGCCCACCTTACAGTCTTCAAGCAACGGAGCTTTTACGCAAAAGAAAGGAATATCCTCACCCGAATAGCGCTTTAACTCCTCGGAAAGCGCTTTTACAAAAAACGTTTTTCCGGTTCCCGGAACGCCGTACATCAAAATAAAATTCTTGTCTTTTTTGCCAAGATACCGATTAAACTCACGCTGCTTATCATTCAAAAAGAATTCCCGCTGGATCAGCTTTTTTTCTTCCTCCATCCCCTTGACATCATCAAAGGTTACAACCTCATTGGAATCCTTTTCCATAAACGCCTCTACATCAATACCGTTGATCACATAGTTGATGCCACCGTCCGATTTTGCCGAGGCGTTCTTTCCGTCCGGCGCGGTCTTTCGGGCTGCATCGGCTTTGGGGCGTGTGGAACCGACAGACGGATCCGCGGTGTAAGTAAGCGAATCCTCTTCACCAAGCTCCTTTTTGCATTTCGCATACATCAGCTTCAGCTTGGCGGCGTTGTCACGCATGATCTGCTTTTTTTCGGGATCAAGGGTCGATTCGTAGATCTTTCCGCAAAGAACCATTGCTTTTTCGATCAGCGTTTTTGTATACTTATAATCCCCGACAGCGCTATAGCGTTCGATATCCTTACGGAGCTCAACAAACCGCACTTCGTTATTGGAGTTATATGCCATTACAGTATCCTCCGGCTCAATTCAATTTAAAAAGGTCACTGTTTGTCGCTGCATCTTGCGTGGTTTGACGGTCGTATTGCTCCAAGCGTTTGGAAACGATGAGGTCGATCTCCTTGTCCTGCACACCGGACATGTTTTTATCAATATCAGAGATCTTGTTGGACACTCTTCCAAAGATCGCGTCCATTGTTTTCAGCCCTTTGCTGAAAATATCGTCAAACTCGCTGACCTGCTTGAGCATCTTCTTGATTTCAACATTCATATTGATCTTGTTAGTCTCTTCCATCACAGAGCCCAGAGCACCGTAAACGGCATTTTTCGCAAATGCTTCGTCCACCATGTAGGAAAACTGATCGATCTGATCCATGAGATCATTCATTTTGGTTTGACGCGCCAACACCAAACGCAGTCTTTGCTTATAGCG
>JAFTXB010000250.1 GCA_017461825.1 Clostridia bacterium | reverse complement strand
CGGACATTTCCGTGCAGGCAGAGGAGCTAAAGAGCGATCTTGAGGTTGGAAACGATCTGTTAGAGATCCGACAGATCGCCACCGAGGAATACGGAATGGTTGCGGAGGATTACGTCAAGATGGACTATATCTCCCTGCGCGGTGACGATTCGGTGGAGGTCTATCAGGAGGAACGCGAGGAATCGGTAGGGCTTTCGGCACTGCTCAGCGCGATCGGATTGAAATAATGGATCTTTTGTCATAACGGCAAGGGTCTCACCATAAAATAAAAGCAGGGTAAGCGGGGGATCTTCCTTCGCCTTTCCGAAAAAACATGGGAAAGGAGCAAATGCATGAAGGAAAACGAAGCCAAACAGCCTACAACGGATGAACCCGTTCACCCAAAGCTGATCGGACGCGCCAAGTTTCTGATCATCCTTGCGTGCACTCTGTTTGCATTGCTTCTGTTGCGCATCCTGCTCTTGCAGACCGTTGGGTACAGTCGCTATCAGCAAAAGGTGATCGATCAGATGACCACCGAGGTCAGCGTGAGTGCCTCTCGCGGAACGATTTACGATGCAAACGGTGTGGTGCTTGCCACAAACGTCAGCACATACCGCATCTTCATTTCTCCTTCCTCAATCGCGTCGGAGCAATCCGAGCTCGACAAAATGGGGGAGAATATCAAGCTCGACGAGCTGATCGCCGAGCATCTGTCATCTATTTTGGATGTTACATACGATTTTGTTCTCAAACAAACTACCTATACAAAATATCTCGACCGCACCATCAAAAATGAGGTCGACGAGAAAACCGCGGATCTTGTACGCGCCTTTATCGACGAGTATAATCTGCAATATATGATCTATCTGCAAACAACCAGCACAAGATATTATCCTTATTCTTCTCTGGCATCCCATGTGCTCGGCTTTACGGGCAGCGACGGCTCGGGACTTTACGGATTGGAATTTTCCTATAACGAGCTTCTTTCGGGCACAAACGGCAGATACATTACCGCACGTGATGCGCGCGGAAATGAGATGCCCTACGGATATAAGGAATATATCGAGCCCGAGGATGGGTACAATATCAACAGCACGATCGACGTGTTTGTGCAGTCGGCACTTGAAGAGGAGCTTAAAACCGCTTATCTCGAGTCGGGCGGTGAAAACCGAGCCGCGGGTATTGTGATCGATGTCAACACGGGCGGCGTGCTTGGCATGGCTGTTTATCCCAATTACGATCTGAACGATCCGTGGACGCTTGACTTTCAATCGCAGGCAAAGCTGGATGCTTCGGAATACGTGAGCGGCAGCGATGAATATTCAACCTTTAAGCGTGAGCTGATGCTCTCCATGTGGTCTAACAAAGCGATCACCGAATCCTATATACCCGGCTCAACCTTTAAGGTCATCACGGCATCTATGGCGCTGGAGGAGGCGGTTGTAACACTAAACGAAAGCTTCTCGTGCAGCGGCTATCTGAGCGTGGCGGGACACAAGATCCATTGCCACAAGGTGCGCGGTCACGGCTCGCTTTCCTTCGTGCAGGGAATTCAGCAATCCTGCAACCCGGTTCTCATGACGGTTGGACGCCGCCTCGGAACCTCAACCTTTTACAGCTATCTGCGCGCCTTTGGGTATCTCGAAAAAACCGGCATTGATCTTCCCGGAGAGGGAAACAGCCTTTTTGCTTCGGAGAATGCCTTTACCGAGCTCGATCTGGCAATCTATTCGTTCGGTCAAAACTTTAATGTCACTCTCATCCAGCAGATCACCGCGGTGGCATCGGTCGCAAACGGCGGCTATCTTGTAAAACCGCATCTGGTCTCGTCCGTAACCGACGACAGCGGAAACGTGATCAAGTCCTACGATACTACCGTCCGCCGTCAGATCGTCAGCAGCTCGGTCTGCAAAACGGTCGCGGAGATCCTTGAGGGCGGTGTTTCGGGAGACGGCGGCGCGAAAAACGCCTACGTTGCGGGATATCGGATCGCCGCAAAGACAGGAACGTCCGAGAAAAAGGAACGTGAATGTCCAAAATGCGACAGCACGGGAATTCCCACAAAGGTTGACGGCGTGACAAAATATATCTGCAGTATTTGTAAATATGTCGGTGAGATCGATGAATTTGCGGTAAGCAACGATTACGTTTGCTCAACCGTTGCGTTTGCTCCAGCCGACAATCCGCAATATGCGGTCATCATCATTGTTGACGAGCCTACCAAGGGTACGCTTTACGGCAGCACCGTGGCGGCTCCCTATGTTGGCAACGTGATGGAAAAAATTCTTCCGTATCTCGGAGTTGAGGCGGTCTATACCGATGAGGAGCTTGAAAAACTCACCGTAACCGTTCCCGATTGCCGCTACGGAAGTGTCTCGTATATCAAAAAGATCTACGGCGAAAAGTTCACCTTTGAGGTGATCGGCGATCCCGAAGGAGTGGTCTACAAGCAGTATCCCGAGGTGGGTACCGTCATTGAGCGGGCATCAGGCAGGATCATTCTCTACACCGAGCGGGGAGCCGAAGCCGAAACCGTAAAGGTTCCAAACGTCACAGGCATGACAGCGCTTGCCGCCAACCGCGCCTTGATCAATGCGGGCTTGAATATCCGCATCATCGGAACCAAAAATTATCTCTCGGGAACGGGTGCCACCGTTATTTCGCAAAGCATTGAGGCAAACACCGAGGTGCCGCGCGGGAGCGTTGTGGAGGTAACCTTCCGATATCTCGAAGATACCGACTAAAAAAATAGAAACACGATTGTTTTTCAGTAAACATTCTTGAAGGTGTATTTGCATAGCAAATCATTTCGATTCAAGAGGTTTCTGACAAAAAAGGACCTTTCGTCCCGGAAGTTGAAAGTTTGAACAGATTTTCGGGAGGAAGGCAGAGTGAAGCTACAGTTATTATGTGAATATGCGGGGATCGATTGCCCCAAAACGGCAGAAAACACCGAGATCGAGGGCGTTGCGATGGATTCGCGATGCGTGATCCCCGACGGAATGTTCATCTGTATTCGCGGAAGGCATACCGATGGGCATGCTTATATCGCACGCGCGGTCGCAATGGGCGCGTCGTGCGTTCTGACAGAAAAGGGCGTTGATGTGGAGGTGCCTTCGGGCACCTTGCATCTCATCGCTTCAAATACCAGACGTGCCGCCGCTTATCTTTTTGACGCGTGGTACGGGTTCCCCTCAAAACGGTTAAAGCTGATCGGCGTGACGGGAACAAACGGCAAGACCAGCGTCACGCATATGCTCCGTTCCATTTTTGAGGCATCGCTTTACCGATGCGGCACGGTCGGCACCGTTGGCTGTGAATCGGCAGGGCGGCATCTGGAAAAGCAGGGGAGCGATATCCTTGCCAATATGACAACGCCCGATCCGCCCGAGCTTTACCGAATGCTTGCCGAAATGGCGGACGACGGCGTGGAATACGTGCTGATGGAGGTCACCTCCCACGCACTTGCTTTGAACAAGGTTGCACCGCTTTGCTTTGAGGCGGCGCTGTTTACCAATCTCACCCCCGAGCATCTTGATTTTCACGAAAGCATGGATGCTTACGCCGGCGCAAAATCGCTTTTGTTTGAAAAAAGCAGACTGGCGATCATCAATTCCGATTCGCTCTATGCCGACCGAATGATCGCGCATGCGTCGGGACGAACCCTGACATGCTCGCTTTCAGGCGGGGCGGATTATACAGCCGAGAGCCTTGAATGCGGCGAGCGGGGCGTTGCGTACGACCTGTGCTCGGGGTCATCAAGGATCCGCATCACATGTCCCATTCCGGGCGGCTTTACGGTAATGAATTCCATGCAGGCGGCGATCTGCGCATTGGAGCTTGGCGTGTCGGTCAAAACCGTCAAGACCGCGCTTGCCTCCCTTTCGGGGATCAAAGGCAGAATGGAGCGTGTCCGTCTCGGTCTCGGAGCCGATTTTTCGGTGCTGATCGATTATGCGCACACCCCAGATGCGCTGGAAAATCTTTTGCGTACGGCAAAGTCGCTCAAACAAAAATCGGGCGGACGGACCGTTTTGTTGTTTGGATGCGGCGGCGACCGCGACCGAAGCAAACGTGCCGTTATGGGAAGGATCGCGTCACAGTATGCCGATCATGTGATCGTCACATCCGACAATTGCCGATGTGAGGAGCCGACCGAGATCATCCGAGATATCTTGCGGGGGATCGATCCCTCAAAACCCCACACGGTTATTGTGGACCGTAAAGAAGCCATTGAATATGCGGTCCTGACCGCCGAGCGCGACGACATGATCCTGCTCGCGGGAAAAGGACATGAAGAATACGAGATCACAAAAACAAAACGCTTGCCGTTTTGTGAAAAAGAGATCGTCCGTGCGGCATTTGAACGGCGCGGACGCAGAAACGAAACCACCGACCCAACGGAGAGCGACAAATGAAAACGCACTTTAGTATCAATCAAATCAGCTTTGGAACACTTGCGCGCATGTGCGGCGGGGAGCTTCACCAAGGGGCACTCGGTGAGGTTGCGGTGCGCTATATCTGCACCGATTCGCGCGAGGCGGATCATGAAACGGCGTTCGTAGCGCTTCGCGGCGAGCGCGTTGACGGTCACGATTATATTTCAGCCGCCCTCGAGCGAGGCTGCCGCTGCGTGATCTGTGAGCACCGCACCGCCGCTTTGGCGGCATCGGATGCCACGGCGATCGTTGTCAATGACAGCGAGCTGGCTCTTTCAAAACTTGCAAATCACTATCGCACATATCTTCATTGCAAAACCGTTGCCGTAACGGGAAGCGTTGGAAAAACCACCACAAAGGATCTGATCGCTTCTGCCTTAGCTGTGGAAAAACGCGTTGCCAAAACGCTCGGCAACCACAACAGCACCGTTGGAATGCCGCTTTCTATGCTGGAGATCCCGTCAAGCAGCGAGTGGTCGGTTTTGGAAATGGGCATGAGCGGCTTTGGGGAGATCGAGCGACTGTCGTTTACAGCCGAGCCCGATATCGCCGTTATCACCAATATCGGAACCTCGCATCTGGAAATGCTCGGATCGCGCGAAAACATCTGTCGGGCAAAGCTTGAGATCCTTTCCGGCCTCAAACACGACGGAATTCTGATCCTGCCGTATGACGAACCTCTTTTGCGAAACGTCAAAGGAAAAAGTTACCGCACCGTATATGTGTCGCTTTTCTGCGAGAAAGCCGACTTTTTTGCAAAGAATATCAGAGTGGAGACCGACCGCACCCTGTTTGATATCGTTTACGGGGAGAAAGAGGTAAAGGATCTGTCGGTTCGCCTTTTGGGCAAGCACAATGTTTACGCGGCGCTGTATGCTTTTGCGGTTGCTACTTTTGCGGGGCTTGACGAGGACGCGATCCGTGCCGGATTTTTAAACTATACCACCGACGGTATGCGTCAGCATATCTACCGCATGGGGAAGATCACCGTGATCGAGGATTGCTACAACGCCTCTCCCGAATCAATGATCGCCGCGGTCGACGTGCTGCGGCAGTATAGCCAGAGCACGGGAAAGCGCAGTGTGGCTGTACTGGGGGATATGCTTGAGCTTGGCGCGGACAGCCCAACCTTGCACCGCTCGGTCGGTTCCTATCTTGCACAGAAAAAGATCGATCGCCTCTATACCTTGGGGTGCGGTGGAGATCAGATCGCCGTAGGTGCCCGTCAAAACGGGATGCCAAAGGCGCATATTTCACAAACACACGATGTCAAAGCACTCGAGGCAGTGGCAAATACATTGGCGAGAGAGCTTGGCGATGGCGATGTTGTCCTGTTTAAGGCGAGCCGTTCGGTTGGAGCTGAGGGCATCATTTCCCACTTGAAAAAATTGATTTGACAAAAGCGGCAGGAGAAAGGAAACGGCTGTTGTCATGGATTGGTTGATCATCACGTTTGCGGCAATACTGCTGTCGGTCTTTGGATTGACTGTAGCGGCGGAACGCATTCTCATTCCCATTTTGCGATCTCATAAAATGGGGCAAAAAATACTCGATATCGGGCCTCGTTGGCATAAGAGCAAGGAAGGAACCCCCACCATGGGCGGTATCTGCTTTATCCTTGCAACGCTTGTTGTCATGGCGGTCTATTTCATCGTCAAGGGCGTGCGCGGCGAGGCTTCGGCATATATCCCGCTTGCCATGACCCTGATCTACGCGGTTGGAAACGGTGCCATCGGCTTTGTGGACGATTATTTTAAGCTGGTCGTCAAAAAGCAGAACGAGGGACTTACAGCATTGCAAAAGCTGTTTTTGCAGCTGGTTATTTCGGCGGCGTATGTATGCGTCATGTCCTACATGGGATATATGGACACTCTTTTAAAGCTTCCGTTTACCGATACCGTTATCGATTTCGGTTGGTTTTGGTATCCTCTCGCCGTCATTCTTCTGACAGGCGTGGTCAACGGCGGCAATATTACCGACGGCATCGACGGACTTGCAAGCACGGTAACAGCCATCATAGGCATCTTTTTCGCTGTTTGGGCGTTTTCAACAAGCAACGAACAGCTCACTGCTGTCGGCGCCATCCTCATCGGTGCGGCAGGCGGATTTCTCGTTTACAATTATTATCCCGCAAAGGTATTCATGGGCGATACAGGCTCACTCTTCTTCGGCTCACTCGTCATTTCCGCGGCGTTTGGAGCAGGGGAGGAGACCGTGGGGCTTATCATCTCCATGGTATTTATTCTCGAAATGCTTTCCAGCTTTTTGCAAACGCTGGTCTTTAAGATCACCCGCCGCCTCACAGGTGTTGGAAAACGCTTCTTTAAAATGGCACCCTTGCACCATCACTTTGAAAAATGCGGCTGGGGCGAGAGACAGATCGTTTGGGTGTTTGGTATCGTTGAATTGCTCTTCTGCGCGCTTGCGTGGATCTGCCTGTGATCTTTTTTTCAGAAAAACAGAAAGGAACCCGAAATATGAACCGAGACAACCGTCCCGTATACCCCCCTCGGCGATCGGGTTTCGGGCTTGGCAAAAAAGCCGAGCGTGATGCCATCTATCATGAGCCGATCCATAAGCAGGAGGAAGTGGAACGCCCACTGCCCAAAAAGGGAAGTGTTGATTTTCCGTTTTTGATGATCACAATGGCATTGGTGCTGTTTGGATGCGTCATGGTTTACAGCGCATCCTCGGTGTTTGCCGAGGTACATCACGACGATAATACCTATTTTATCGCGCGACATTTGTTTTTTCTCTTGATGTCGGTGGCTTTTACCGCCGTGGTGGTAAAATTCTGCACCCCAAAATTCTGGCGCGATTTTGGATACGTGCTTTTTGCGGTTTCGGTCGTGTTGCTGCTTTTGGTGCTTGTCATCGGAACCGATCTCAACAGCGGTGCCAAACGCTGGCTTGATTTTAAGATCATAACGGTGCAGCCCTCCGAGATCGCCAAGCTTGCCCTTGTGCTTACCTTGGCAAGGTTTATGTCCGATCATCAAAAAAAGATCCTCTCCGAGCATAAATTCGGAGGAAATTTTAAATACGGTCTGCTTTATCCGGGGCTTTTTATCGCAACTCTCATCGTTTTGGTTGCCGCCGAAAAGCATATTTCGGGTATCATGATCATCGGAATGATCGGGGTAGCCGTCATGTTTTTGGGCGGAACAAGGCTCCGTTGGCTCGTCGGCATCGGTTCTGTCATCGTTGGCGCGGCTTGCATTTTGGTTTTGGTATCCGAATACGCCCAGGCACGTGTCCTCACATGGATCAATATTGACGAGGCAGACCCGCTGGGCTCGGCTTGGCAGACGCTTCAGGGGCTGATGGCGATCGGCTCGGGCGGACTGTTTGGCACAGGGCTTGGAAACAGCCGACAAAAATACGGCTTTGTATCCCAGCCTCAAAACGATTTTATTTTTACCATCGTGTGTGAGGAGCTCGGCTTTATCGGTGCTCTCCTTGTCATTGCTCTCTTTGTTGCGTTCGTTTGGCGCGGCTTTCACATTGCTCGCCACTGTCCCGATAAGTGCAGTGCGCTCATCGTTTACGGTCTGTCCTTCAAGGTGGCGTTGCAAGTCATTCTGAACATTGCCGTTGTCACAAATTCCATGCCGAATACAGGCATCGCGCTGCCGTTTTTCAGTTACGGCGGAACCTCTTTGATGTTGCAGATATTTGAGGTGGGGATCATTCTTTCGATCTCACGGTACGCCTCACATAAAAAGATATAAACCAATGATAGGAAAGGAGAGATACGCCCATGCGCATTCTTCTCACAGGCGGCGGAACCGCGGGGCATATCAATCCCGCGCTTGCCATTGCCGAAACCGTGTTGCAAAACGATCCCAACGCGGTCGTTGAATTTGTCGGTGTCAAAGGAAAAAAAGAAGAGGATCTGATCCCGCGCGCGGGATACCGCCTCCATTTTGTAGAATCACGGGGGATCAACGGAAAGCTCCCAACCCCCTCCAATCTCAAGGCGATCGTACTCGCCCTCACTTCACCCTCGTCGAGGGAAACGCAAAAGATCCTCGATGATTTTCAGCCCGATCTCGTCATCGGCACCGGCGGCTATGCCTGCTGGCCGATCATGATGGCGGCATCAAGACGTGGGATCCCCACAGCGATTCACGAATCAAATTCGCACCCGGGCAAAACGGTGCGCATTCTGCAAGGACGCATGAACCGCATTTGGACCAATTTTCCGGGAACCGTTGAGCGCTTGCGATGCAAAAAGAAGGCACTTTGCGTTGGAAACCCGTTGAGACGCGAGTTTGCGACCTACACCCGTGAATACGCGCGGCGAACCTTGGGGCTCAGCGATCGACGCGTGCTGATCCTGTCCTACGGAGGGAGCGGCGGTGCCCGAAGCATCAACCAAAGCGTGATCGCTATGATGCGCGATTATTCGTCGATGGATCCCAATATCCTGCACATCCACGCGGCAGGAAAGGGCGGATACGAAACCACAATAAAGGCATTTTTTGAGGCGGGCTTGGAAAAGGCTTCAAACTGCATCGTAAAGGACTATATTTACGATATGCCCCTATATCTCGCGGCGGCGGATTTAGTCATCAGCCGATCGGGAGCCATGACGGTATCCGAGCTTGCGCAGATGAAAAAAGCCTGCATTTTGATCCCGTTTCCAAATGCCGCATACGATCACCAGTATCTGAATGCACGCGAGCTTGCCGACGAGGGGGCTGCCGAGCTGTTGACAGACAAAACGCTTGCGGAGGACCCAAACGCCCTCACCCAAACGGCGCGCGCGATCCTTTCCGACCCCAAGAGGCGGGAGGACATGTCACGGCGCATCGCGAAATTTGCCGATCCCAATGCCAATCAAAGGATATGGGATGATATCCAAACGCTTGTAAGCAAGAAAAAAGAGGAAAAATAAAAAGAAAGACCGAGGAAAACAAGATGAATCGTCAGGAAACGAATAAGCGGACTACCGTATCGCAAAACGGCGGCGTACTTCCAACAAACCGTCCGCCTCATGCGGCAAAGAACCGTCCCGATCCCACATTGCTCGCGTTGATGCGCGGTATTATGCTGATCCTTTGCGGCTTGATCGTTCTCACGGGGCTGTTGCTTCTGGTGCTTCCCATGTTCCGTGTTAAAAATATTGAGGTGGTAGGAAACAGCTACTACACGGCGGATGAGATCATTGCGCCCTCTATGATCAAGGTCGGCGACGAAATTTTGACGCTTGACATTGAAAATGCTTACGATCAGATTTTCGCACAGTGTGCCTACGTTTCCAATGTCAAGGTTGTTCGCTAGCCCTTCAAGGTCAAGATCATCGTCAAGGAGCGCGAAAACGTGACCGTCACCGAGCACAACGGAAAATTTTATACCTTAAGCGACCGTTTCCTCGTTTTGGAGGAGAGCGACAATGCCGAGACCTTTTCGGCGTTTCCCAAGGTCATCCTGCCCGAGATCGCGCACCTGGCGGTTGGCGAGACGGTCGAGTTTGAAAACGGCGAGACCGATCTGACCTATCTGTTTGATCTCATGCAGTCCTTAAAGCAAAGCGGCAGATTTGACGATGTTGTTTCGATCGATTGCGCGAGAAAGTTTGGCGTATCCTACGTACGCGGCGACCGTTTCCGCGTTGAGCTGGGTGCGGTTTCCGACATGGAGACAAAGCTGGAGCTGGTTGATCTGATTCTCGCGCGCAAGGTAGGGGACGATGCGACCTGTGCGGTCGTCAACGTGTCCAACTTAAAAAAGCCGACCTTCCGCGCCGTCGGAACCCCCGAGCTGCTTTTGGGCTGATCGGTAAATCAAATAACTCCCCCCGATAAAAAGGGAGGGTGGTATCAGTAAGCCACGCGCACTGCCGCGTGGCTTTTTTTAACAACGGAGTGAAAAACAAGACGTAAAAAGGAGAAGATACATGAAAAAAAGACTTTTTGCAATGCTGCTATCTGCCTTGTTGGTGGCGAATATAAGCGCGTGTGTTTATGTACCGGAAAATGGAATTGAAGATAGAACAAGTGAAACGGAAACCAGTACAAAATCCTTAGATACAAATGATACGCAAAGTCCACCTTCAAAGGGCGAATCGGACGATGTAACCGTGCGCGACGTGCCGGTGTTGGGACAATTGAGACGTTGTTACCATCTCGATAATTCGCCAATGGCATCTGTGTGGAGGTCAGACGAAAACAATGAATATTATGTATATATTAATGAATGGGATGCTTATCGACCCATGAGGGGTCTATCTTCTTCTTATTATAATTGGTGGGATTTAAACGATCATTGTGTTACAATTGAAAATGATGCAACCACAATTGCACTGATCGATCAAGGAAGTTCATACGGTGAACCAACTATCCTTACCTACCACTTTAGTAGAAGTAACGAGCTTGTAGAGTTACATGCCGTACCACTAAATATTAAGGTAACAAGAGACGACTTGTTTTTTGTCAATATGCATGACACCAATCACGGGTATTACTTTTTGTTGCCGCGGTCTTTTCCTCACTATGGTTCTGATTGGCCATTGATTATGTTTGAAACAACCGACGGAGGAAAAAGTTGGAATCAGATTGCGACATATACGTTCTATGCTACTGCTCGCTATGTGGAGATTTTCAAGTTTATTTCGCCACAGATAGGCATTATCAGCTTCCGAGATTTAGGAACATGTGAGGTTTGGGAACGTACTTATTTAACTGTCGACGGCGGATTGACTTGGACTCAAATGTCGAAATTGCCCCCCAGTGATATGGTAAACTGGTATTCGGAGATCATTGACTTTGAGTATGTCAAAGAGTATGATTACTATCGTTTAACAGTTAAAGCAAGTAATTATACATCGTTTCAAATTCAACTTTGGTCAAAGGATTTGATAAACTGGACGTTAATTGAAACTTGATCCAATCATTTCAAAAGGGCGGTAGAAATTGAGTAAAACATGAATATAAAAATAAAACGGAGGATGTTGATGAAAAAAAGACTTTTTGCAATGCTATTATCCGCCATGCTTTTGGCAAACGCGAGCGCGTGTCGTTACGTTCCCCAAAGTGAGATTGAGGAGCCGTTTGAAAATACCGACACAATCAAATCGAATTTTGAAGAAACCGATGAAAAACCAACAGAAAACGACACCACCGAATCGAAATTTGAAGAAACTGATGAAAAACTCACGGGAAACGACACCACCGAATCGAAATTTGAAGAAACGGATGAAAAAATAACAGAAAGCGAAACAAACGCTGAAATAAAACCACCACGGAAATCTCTGACTTTTTATAATGGTGTCTGGGGCAATTCCAATGCGACATACACATTCCATCAAAATGGTGAATTTTCTCTTCAAATAGCGGACTGGAATGAAGATCATCTTGTTACCTCTCTTTCAGACAAGGACATTAATGCAAGCAAATACTATCCGGCGGCTATTGCCGTAAACAACGAATGTGCCTTTTTGCTTTTGACACGATCCTATGAGAATAAAATCACCGTAGTAAGTTTTGAAAAGGGTTCCACAAGTGAAACGGTCGTAAAGCTTGATGTTGATGAAGATGTATATGAGATCAGCGGAAATTTTATAAACGAAAACACCGGATATATATTTACCTTTAAAGAGGTATTGGAAGGTCATGCAGTAGGTGGCTCAAAATTATCTAACCTCTTTAAAACAGAAGATGGGGGGAGGACGTGGACTTCAATTAACGTACAAAACGTACCTTCAATCAGTCTACGGAATTATATCAGGTTTGCAAAAATGATATCTGAGGACGTTGGGATCATTTCCGGAAACATTTTTGCCGCTGACTATGATTTTTGCGAACGGACCTTATTAACAACCGACGGAGGTTTAAATTGGGTTCACGTTAACATACCGGAAATGCCAGAAGAAGATGATTTAGAATGGGCAGAAGTTTCCGATTTTACACAGGTTGATGGATCCTATATTTTAACAATACGGTATGGAACAGTCGAAGGAATAGATGTCGATGCAAAATATAAGTTGCTGGGTCTGAATACTTGGATCCGTATAAACTAATTGAGAAGTGGGAGGTGGATTGTTGCCGCTACCTACTGCAAAAAAATACGTTTGCATGGGTAGCCAACCGCCTAAATGGTATAATGAAAATACAAACAAAAAGGGAGGATGTAAATGAAAAAAAGACTTTTTGCAATGCTATTGTCCGCCTTGCTTTTGGCAAACGTGAGCGCGTGCCAAACGGACAAGCCCAATGACAATACAGATACATTGATCGAACCCCCGCACGAAACCACCGCAGAGCAGGAGACCGAGGCGCCCAAATCGGATGACAGACTATACGCCGAGGCGTTGACCAAGCTTGCGGCGGGCGACGTTTACGGCGCATATGATATTTTTTTGAGCATATCGGAGTATGCGGACGTAGCGGATTATTTGGATGATTTTATGTTTCAAATGGAAACGTATCAATCTGCGGACCATACCCTATTCTATGAATATGACGCTTGTGGGAGAAGGATAAGTGTAAAGTGGCTCTACCCTGATGGGCGAGAAGCAAGGGGGACACTCTATCGGTATGATGAAAAGGGATGTTTGATTGAAGTGGATGACGGTGGAATAACCAAATATGAATACGATTCTGTGGGCAGACCGATCAAACAGATTGGACCTTATAGAGAAACCGTGACTTTGGAGTATGACGACAACGGAAATATAACGAAAGCAATTGGTTGGGGCTATATTCAAGAGAATAAGTATGATGCCTTCGGTAACAGGATCGAGAACGTTTTGAAAACCGACAGTGGTTTATACCTGCAAACAACGGTATATGAATACAATGAGCATGGTGATCTTATCAAACAGACCGTTTACGAAACCGGTGGGGCCGTTTTTGTCAGGGTAGACCGACGGTATGAATATGACAAACGGGGCAATAAAATTCGTTGTATTAGCAACGAAACGAACACCGTTACGGATGAATGGGAATATGATGCGCAGGGGAATTTGATAAAAGACACGACATACAACGTCCTTTTGGGAAACCCTCCCATTACCTTTTTTTGGACGTATGACCAACACGGAAGAAATGTGGAACAGCGTCGTGTAGTGGGCGAGGAAACAACGACCTACTTCTATTTAGAATATGATGCCTACGGAAATTTATTGAAAAAGTTTATCGATTATACCGATCCTTTGGAAAAAGATTACGTTTATAGCTATACATACCGTCTTTGCTACAATCCCAATGCGACGTCCGACGGCTCCAATCCGCTTTTGAATATGCCGGAAGAAATGGTTGGAAAAGGCTGAACAAGGATGACGGGGCTTTATTGACTGACGTAAAAGGAGAAGATGAATGAAAAAACGACTTTTTGCAATGCTGCTATCCGCTTTGCTTTTGGCAAACGTGAGCGCGTGCGTTTCCGCGCCGAATGATGAAATTGAATCGGTAACGGAAGAAGAAAAAGAGGAGAGTACTTATGAGGAACCCTCGGAAGAAAATGAAGAAACCACGGTTGTAGAGGAGTTTCAAACCACGCAAACAAATGTAAGCTATCAACCGAATATTCCGACTTTGTCCCTGAGAGAGCTTCGGGAAAAGCTGGATTGTTATATAACGACCAAAAGCGGCGACTATTTAAAATACCTTATGGAAAAAGACGCGGATAGGATCAGGGTAACGCATGAGGAATATTCGTCACCCGTGTTTCATATTACCGCTATTCAAGGGGATACCGAATACAAAACCACTATAACACTTTCCAAAGGTGTTCGAACACCCGAAATATACAGCGGGTTTACAAGCGAACAAGACGGATATATTTTTATTTTTCATTTAGAGGGTTATGCGGTTAGCCCGATGGATGATATTGAACTGGCATGTTTATTAAAAACCTCTGACGGCGGAAAAACGTGGAGTGTAACGGAATATCAGGATTTACGCACTTCAAACAATCGTGAATACATAAGCGCCGCTTGTTTTTTTACAGAACAGGTTGGATTTTTTACAGCACGGTATTACAGTAGCGATCATTTTGGACCGCGTACCTTTTGGACGCTGGACGGTGGAAAAACGTGGACTCGGATGTCAAGGCTGCCTATCCCCAACGTCATGGCGGCTTTTGGCTTAAAAGGGGCAGATTTTGCAACCGAAATAGTGAATGCCGAATGGATTGATGGCAGCTGCCTGCTCACCGTCAGGATTTGTACGGGTCATTCTTACAAAATTAATGATTCGGAATATCAAACCATGTATATTCAATTTTCCTCAACCGATCTTCAAAGCTGGACATTGGTGAAATAAGCCGCAAACTGTCGTTTTTTTCTCATAAAAAAGCAAAAATAGAAAAATAAATGCAAAATTTAAAAATTTTTTGAAAAAACACTTGCAAAATTGAAAAAAAAATAGTATTATATTATATGAGTAACTATGTCACCGCCAAAAAAGCGCGGTGAACCCCTAAAAAACACGATTTGTAAAAGTTCGGGAGGAAAAAGACATGACGTTTGAACATGATGATAGCCTGGAATGTGGCGTTAATATTAAGGTTATCGGCGTAGGCGGCGGCGGAAACAACGCCGTCAACCGCATGGTCGTTACCAATATTCGCGGGGTGGAGTTTGTTTCGGTAAATACCGACCGTCAGGCACTCCGCAAATCCGAGGCACCCAACCAGCTCGTAATCGGTGAAAAGATCACCAAGGGCTTTGGCGCGGGCGCAAATCCTCAAATCGGCTCGCGTGCCGCTGAGGAATCCATCGACGATATTCGCTCACTGCTTGAGGGCACCGATATGGTGTTCGTTACCGCAGGTATGGGCGGCGGAACGGGAACCGGTGCTGCTCCCGTTGTTGCGCGCATCGCAAGAGAGCTTGATATCCTCACTGTCGGTATCGTAACCAAGCCCTTTGCTTTTGAGGGTAAAAAGAGAATGGAGCAGGCAGAGGCAGGTATTGCCGAGCTTGCACAGTACGTAGACTCTCTCATCGTGATCCCCAACGAGAGACTGAAAGAGGTTTCCAACGTAAAGCTGACGCTTATGAATGCGTTTGGCATTGCCGATGACGTTCTTCGCCGCGGTGTCAAGAGCGTTTCCGAGCTGATCACTTCGTCCTCGTTTATCAACCTCGACTTTGCCGACATCACCAGTGTCATGGCAAACGCGGGATACGCACATATGGGCGTCGGTTCTGCAACCGGTAAGGATAAGGCAGAGCTGGCGGCTAAGGAGGCAATCTCCAGCCCGCTGCTTGAAACCTCGATCAAGGGCGCTAAGGGCATCCTGCTCAGCATGTCCGTTTCGCAGGACATCAGCTTGGACGATGTTGACCTCGCCGCTTCTTTGGTTGCAAAGGAGGCAGACCCCGATGCAAACGTGATCTGGGGTGTTTCGTTTGATCCCGAGCTTGAGGATGAAATGCGCGTTACCATCATTGCTACCGGCTTTGAAAAGAAGCCCGAGGACGCTGATCGCAAGGTCAATACCG
Source organism: Clostridia bacterium (assembly GCA_017461825.1). Taxonomy (GTDB): domain Bacteria; phylum Bacillota; class Clostridia; order Oscillospirales; family CAG-272; genus UMGS1865. Next base: position 352 of record JAFTXB010000250.1, on the reverse strand, counting down.
TTAAGACCAATGACAACAGCCCCGATGATCTGAAGCAGAAGTCTGTTGCCGGAACCGTGTTCGGTAAAACCAACGCAGGCGCACAGAGAACCGCTGAGGCAGCCCCCGCAAAGCAAGCCGCTCAGCCCAAGCCCGAGCCCAAAAAGCCCGCAAAGGCAGACGATGACGACGACTTTGACGATCTGCTCGGCATGTTCAATAAAAAGAAATAATATCATAAAAAAACGGAGAGCGCCGCGCGGTGCTCTCCGTTTTGCGCGACTATTGACAAAATGATAAATATAGTGTATAATAATAGCGTTCCAATATTACAAAGAAAGGAATGAAAAACACATGGAAACAACGTTGGTCG